>VSNK01000017.1 GCA_009774255.1 Faecalicatena sp. | reverse complement strand
TGCAAAAACTCCAAAAAATTCTCTCTATAAATGAATATTATATAAAAATATAATAAAAAATAGTACAAGGCAATGTGAATAATATGGAAATTTTTAATAAAAATATCCAAAAAAAGGAAGCGAACATTGCGGAAAAGGAGGTATGATATGCGGAATATCATCAATTTGAACAGGGATTGGAAATTTATACAGGAGGATGCGGGCCTGCCTGAGGAACTGCCGCAGGAATGGGGGACGGTTGATCTGCCCCATACCTGGAATGCAGTGGACGGACATGACGGTAACGGAAGCTATGCGCGGGGAAAATTCTGGTATGCGAAGAGCTTCTCCACACCGGTGCAGCCGCTGTCAGGGGGGAAGGTATATGTGGAGATTCCGGCGGCAGGACAGCAGGCGACCGTATATGTGAACGGCAGTGAGGTGATTTACCATGAAGGAGGGTATTCGACTTTCCGTAAAGACATCACGGAGCTGTGCAGAGAAGATGGAGAAAATCTTCTGGTGGTTGCCTGCAGCAATGAAAATAAGAGCAGTGTATATCCACAGTCGGCAGATTTTACATTTTACGGGGGGCTGTACAGAGGCGTGAACCTGATCAGTGTACCGGAGTCTCATTTTGAACTGGAATATTATGGAGGACCCGGAATTCAGATCACGCCAAAGCCATGTGAAGACGGAGGCGCTATTTTCGAGATCGAATCCTGGGTTGTCAATGGGGATGAAAATTTTACGGTGATGTATTCCGTTCTGGACGCGCAGGGAAAGGAAGTGGCTGCCGGGGTACGTCCGGTGGATGATACGAAGATCACACTTTACGTTCCGGACGCACATAAATGGGAGATCGACAGCCCTTACCTGTATACGGTGACAGCCATCTTGCAGCGCCGCAATGAGGCTTACGATGAAGTGTCCGCCCGAGTGGGCGTACGCAGCTTTTCCTGTGATCCGGACAAGGGATTTATCATCAACGGTAAGGAGACACCTCTGCGCGGTGTGAGCCGTCATCAGGATCAGCTTTATAAAGGGAACGCTCTTACAAAGGAAGAGCATTATGAAGATGCCAGGATTATCAAGGAGCTGGGAGCAAATACCATTCGTCTGGCGCATTATCAGCATTCTCAGGATTTCTATGATGCCTGTGATGAAATGGGATTTATCATATGGGCTGAGATTCCGTTCATCAGCGTTATGAACAAGGATCCGGAAGCACATCAGAACTGTATCAGCCAGATGAAGGAATTGATTATCCAGAATTACAACCATCCTTCGATCTGCTTCTGGGGAATTTCCAACGAGATACTGATCGGGGGAATCTCGGATCAGCTTGTGGAGAATCATAAAGAACTTCAGAAGCTTTGCAAGGAAATGGATTCCACCCGTCTGACGACGATTGCACATGTGACGATGACTCCTGTAGACAGTCCGGTTCATAACATTACGGACGTGGAGAGCTACAACCATTACTTAGGATGGTACGGCGGAAGAATGGAAGATAACGGCCCGTGGCTGGATCACTTCCATAAAGTACACCCGGAAATCTGTCTCGGAGTCTCGGAATATGGCTGCGAGGGCATCATCACCTATCATGGTCCGAATCCGGCCTGCAAGGACTACAGTGAAGAATATCAGGCATTGTATCATGAGCATATGGCAAAGGTACTGGACGAGCGTCCATGGATTTGGTCCAGCCATGTATGGAATATGTTTGATTTCGGCTGTGCGGCACGTGACGAAGGCGGAGTGGCAGGACGGAACAACAAGGGGCTTGTGACGATGGACCGAAAGACAAAGAAGGACAGCTATTATATTTATCAGGCATACTGGAGCAAGACCCCGATGCTGCATATCTGCGGCAGACGCTATGCCCAGCGTGCCGGTGAGACAACGGAGATTCGGGTTTACTCGAACCAGCCCTCTGTGACACTGTATCTGAACGGGAAAGCGGTGGAAGAAAAATCGGCTGACAAGGTATTTGTATTCCGCGCGGCTCTGGAAGACGGACAGAATATTGTGACGGCAGTTTCCGGTGACCTGAAGGATTGCATTACGCTGGAAAAGGTAGAGAAGGAACCATCCATCTATGTGCTGCCGGAAGTCAATGAGCGGGCAGAGGGCGTAGCGAACTGGTTCAAGCTGGCAGGCGATCTGGATCTGAAAGCACCCATGGAATTCCCGGAAGGAAAGTACAGCATCAAAGACACCATAGAGGAAATCGCGAAATGCCCCGAGGCACTTGATATTGTTGTGGAGGCCGTAAAGCTGGCTATGAATATGAAAGTGGCTCCGGGGGAAGGCATGTGGGATATGATGAAATCCATGAAACTGGAAGGAATTTGTGAAATGGCAGGCTCAATGGTTCCGGATGGATTTATCGAAAGCCTGAATGGAAAACTGATTAAGATTGATAAAGTCTGAACAGCGGTTGCGGCCCATCGGTTCTGCGAATAAATTGCATTAGTATACAGAAAATCTGTCAGACTATTGCGGCAGACGGAAGCAGTAGGTTACAGTATATTGCAGCTCCGGATGCCGCATAAAAATTTATAATTAAGGAGAAAATAGTATGGCAAATACAAATAATTCGGTTCCGGCATTCGGAATGAAGGATAAGCTTGGATATATGTTCGGTGATTTTGGAAACGATTTTACTTTTATATTATCGTCCTCATTTATGCTGAAATTCTATACGGACGTTATGGGGGTTTCGGCATTTGTAGTCGGTGTGCTGATGATGGCGGCACGTTTCATTGATGCGATCACGGATGTGACCATGGGACAGATCGTAGACCGTTCCAAACCGACCAAAGACGGAAAATTTAAACCCTGGATCAAACGCATGTGCGGCCCGGTGGCTATTGCCTCTTTTTTGATTTACCAGTCAGGCTTCGCAAATATGCCGATGGGTTTTAAGATTTTCTGGATGGTCGTTACATATATCCTGTGGGGTTCTATTTTCTATACATCCATTAATATTCCTTACGGCTCCATGGCTTCAGCGGTAACCGCGGATCCCAAAGAGCGTGCGGATCTGTCAACATGGCGTACAATCGGCGCGACACTGGCCGGGCTTGTAATTGGTGCAGGCACGCCAATGGTTGCGTATGAAGTCGTAAACGGAAATACCGTTCTTTCCGGTTCCCGTATGACGATCATCGCAGGTGTGTTCAGTGTTTGTGCGATTATTTGTTATCTTCTTTGCTTTAACCTGGTACGGGAACGGATTCCGGTAGAAGCAAACAATCAGAAACTGGAAGTAGGAAAACTGCTGAAAAGCCTGGTTACCAACCGCGCGCTGCTTGGCATCATCGCGGCTGCAATCCTCCTTCTGCTTGGTATGCTTGGTATGCAGGGAATGGCCGGATACGTATTCCCGAATTACTATGGTTCCGCGTCCGCGCAGTCTGCATCCGCTATCGTGGGAAGCGTTGTTGTGCTGGCAATCTGTGCTCCGTTTGCTTCAAAGCTGTCGGCGAAGTTCGGCAAGAAGGAGCTTTCCGTTGCTTCCTGCGCGTTTGGGGCAGCCGTTTATGTAGTGTGCTTGATTTTGAAACCACAGAATCCCTATGTGTATGTTGCTTTTTATGCACTTGCATATGTCGGACTGGGCTTCTTCAATACTGTAATCTGGGCTATGATCACAGATGTGATTGACGATGCGGAAGTAAAGAACGGCGTCCGTGAAGATGGGACGATCTATTCGGTATATTCCTTTGCGCGGAAGCTGGGGCAGGCCTTCTCATCCGGTATGATCGGCGGGCTTCTCTCTATGATTGGATATACACAGGAAACCGCGTTTGATCCTGCCATTACAAATGGAATCTTCAATCTGTCCTGTATCATTCCGGCAGTCGGACTGGCAGCGGTATCATTGGCTTTGTTGTTCATCTATCCTTTGAACAAAAAACGGGTGGAGGAGAATGTCGCGGAGCTTGAAAAACGCCGTGCGTAAGCCTATACTGGTCTTGGAAAGGAAGTGTATCATTTGAGTAAACTATCAGAGTATATGAAGAAAAAGGAATTTCTGATCTGCGTGGACAGTGACGGCTGCGCTATGGACACGATGGATATCAAGCATATCCGCTGCTTCGGCCCCTGTATGGTAGAAGAATGGGGGCTGGAACAGTGGAAGGAGGAAATCCTGGAACGCTGGAATGAGATCAACCTGTACACCATGACCAGGGGGATCAACCGTTATAAAGGACTGGCCATGGCTCTTCGGGAGATTGATCAAAAGTTTCGGCCGATCGAAGATCTGGATATACTGGAGGAGTGGGTTCAGAACAGTCCGGAGCTGTCTAACGGCGCCCTGCAGGCTGCCATCGATCAGAAAGACAGTGTCAGCCTGAAAAAAGCATTATCCTGGAGCAAGGCAGTGAATGCATCGATCAATCTGCTTCCCGAGGAAGAAAAGCGCCCTTTCTCGGGCGTAAAGGAGGCTCTTGCCTGTGCCCATGATAAAGCGGATATAGCCATCGTATCCAGCGCCAATTTGGATGCGGTACTGGAAGAGTGGGAGCGCTTTGGGCTGCTTGAGTATACGGATATTGTTCTGGCTCAGGATGCCGGAAGTAAGGCTTACTGTATCGGTGAGCTTCTGAAGGCAGGGTACACAAAAGATCATGTACTGATGTGCGGCGATGCTCCGGGCGATCAGAGTGCGGCGGAGCAAAACGGGGTATTTTATTATCCGATTCTGGTGCGCCGGGAGAAGGAGTCCTGGAAGGAATTCAGGGAGAGTGCCCTTGGGAAATTGCTGGAAGAGAGCTACGGCGGAGTTTATCAACAGGAAAAAATAAATGCATTTCTGGAGAATTTAAAGTAATTAAGGAAGCTGCACGGGCTATAATGAATAATAAGGAGAAGAATTATGGTAGATATGAAAGCAAATCCTTTTTACCTGTCAGACGAGGACTGTAAATGGGTAGAGGATACGATTGCCGGAATGACACTGGATGAAAAAGTGGGACAGTTGTTTTTTAATATGGGCTCCAGCAGGGATGAAGAATATCTGAAAATGACAGTAGAAAAGTATCACATCGGAGGAATCCGTTATAATCCGGCTACGGCGGATGAGGTTCATGAGCAGAACCGGGTCCTGCAGGAGAACAGCAAGATTCCGCTGATCATTGCCTGCAATACGGAAAACGGCGGGGACGGCGCCTGTGTGGACGGTACCACCATCGGAAGCCAGACGAAGATCGGCGCTGCACGGGACGCGAAATATGCTTATAATCTGGGTTATATGTCCAATAAGGAGGCGGCTGCCATCGGCTGCAATCTTTCCTTTGCGCCGGTCAGTGATATCCTGTATAATTGGGAAAACCCGGTGATCGGACTCCGTACCTATGGAAATAACGTGGACAGAGTTGTGGAGATGACCAAAGCCTATCTGGACGGCGCCCATGCAAATCCGGGCTTTTGTTGTGCGGCAAAGCATTTTCCGGGAGACGGGCTGGATTTCCGTGATCAGCATGTGGCAAACAGTGTCAATGATTTCAGCTGTGAGGAGTGGGACGCCACTTTTGGAAAGGTTTACCGGAATCTGATCGACAATGGGCTGGAGGCTGTCATGGCAGGACATATCATGCAGCCGGCCTACACAAGGTATTTCAATCCGGATATACAGGACGACGATATCATGCCTGCCACCCTTTCACCGGAGCTGATCAACGGGCTTCTGCGCAAAAAGCTGGGCTTTAATGGCATGGTGCTGACAGATGCCTCCCACATGGTAGGTCTGACCTGTCGTATGAAACGTCAGGATCTTATGCCTGCGGCCATTGCGGCGGGAGTGGATATGTTCCTGTTCTTCAATGACATGGATGAAGATTTTGAAAGCATGAAGCAAGGGGTTCTGGACGGACGGATCACGGAAGAACGTTTAAGTGATGCGCTGCACCGGATCCTGGCGCTGAAGGCGCATATGGGGCTTCATAAAAAGGCCAAGACAGAGCTTGTGCCGCCTAAGGCGCAGGTGCATGAGATTGTCGGCTGTGAAGAGCATAAGGCAATGCAGAAGGAGATTTCCGAGAAGGCGGTCACACTGGTGAAATATAAAGACAAGGATGTCCTTCCTCTGACACCGGAGCGTTATAAACGAATTATGATCGTCTTTGTGAAGGGGCTGGAGGCACCGGGAATTGGTTCCCTGATGGCTCATAACAAAGTATCGCCTGCGGAAAAATTGAAGGAAAAACTGGAGGCAAAGGGATTTGAAGTATTTATCTATGAAAGCCCTGTCCAGAAAATTCTCAAGGAAATGCAGGAAGGCGGAAAGCCGGATCTGAATCTTTATTTCGCGGGAAAAAGCGCGATCAAAGATTTTGTGGGGAACCAGGATCTGATCATTACACTGGTGGATATCGCGGGAGGATTCCAGCCTGTGGCAAGACCGGCGTTTGGGATGACTAAGGGCGGCGGAGAAATTCCATGGTATGTATTCGAGCTTCCGGTGATCGTGGTCGGAACAAAGCAGCCCTTTGTACTGGCGGATATCCCGCAGGCAAGAACCTATATCAATACCTATGATACGCTGGATTCCACGTTCGACGCATTGACAGAAAAGCTGATGAAAGGCGCAGATGCCTTCACAGGACAAGATCCGGTAGATTCCTACTGCGGGATCTGGGATACGAGGATTTAAAGAAACAGATTTAAAAGAAACGGATATAAAAAACGAATATAAAAAACGGATACCATAAAAATCAGGTCTGCTTTTCGGCGGACCTGATTTTTTTGACCGCTTGACGCTTGTATCATGTTATTCATTTTTAGACGGAATCACAAAGATAAACAGCAGCGAGCTGATGAGCAGCATATACGGATACAGCAGATTCGGAATGATATCAAAGGCCGAAACCTCGAAGCCAAGCTCAGTTGCCGCCGAGATGGCTACCAGCATCTGCGCTCCATAAGGAATGACGCCCTGAAAGATGCAGGAAAAGGTATCCAGGATGGAAGCGGTTTTTTGAGGAGAAATTCCGTACTCTTCCGCCATGTCCTTCGCAATCGGGTTTGCCATGACGATGGCTACCGTATTGTTCGCCGTGGCGATATCCATAGCGCCTACCAGCAGCCCGATGCCGAGCTGTCCGCCTTTCCTCCCTCTGAAAATCTGCTTGATGAAGGCAAGTAACGCCGCAAAGCCGCCGTATTCATGGATCAGGGCACAGATGGCGGAAACGAGGATCGCCACCATGGTGGTCTCGAACATTCCGGAGGCTCCGGAACCCATATTTCCAAGCAACTCGGTGGCCTGAGTCGCGCCGGTTGCAAGCATAATGAAAGAGCCGGAGGCAATGCCGATCAGCAGGACAAGAAAGACATTGATCCCAAGGATGCCGCCGATTAGAACAAGGACATAGGGGATGATCTGGATCAGGTTGTAATCCTTGACGATGGCGCCCCCTGCGTCTGCGCTGAGTGTCTTTAAGAAAAAGATTACCAGCGTCACGAGCGCCGCAGGAAGGGCAATTCCGAAGTTCTGGCGGAACTTGTCCCTCATCTGGCAGCCCTGTCCATTGCAGGCGGCAATGGTGGTATCGGAAATAAAGGAGAGGTTGTCCCCGAACATGGCGCCGCTCATGACAGCACCGATACAAAGTGCGGTTCCGAAGCCGGAGCCATTCGCCACGGATACGGCGATGGGGGTGATCAGGGTGATCGTTCCCACAGAGGTTCCCATGGCAAGAGAAACAAAGCAGCTAACAACGAACAATACCAGCACAGAGAAACGCGCGGGAATGATCGAGAGCAGGAAATAAGCCACGCTTTCCGCGCTGCTGCGCCCTACGACGCCGACAAAGATGCCGGCGGTCAGGAAGATCAGGATCATGGTCATGATATTTTTGTCTCCGACACCCTTTGCCATGACCTCCAGCTTGTCGTCAAATTTCAGTTCCGGATTCTGGATGCAGGCGACCAGAAGTGCTGTCAGGAATGATACGACGATCGGAATGTTGTAGAAGCCCATCGGGATTTTTAAGACATATTCGAACAAAATCCCGAGTCCCAGGTACAGAACCAGAAAAACTCCAATTGGCAGTAACGCCTTCCCATTTCTTTTTTTCATAATAATCCTCCAAAGTTTGATATATGTATTGTACCATTCCTTCCGGAAATTCTCTACCCCAAAAAGCTGTTTTTCTACACATACCCATGTTAAAACAAAAGGCATTTAATACATGATTTTTGTCGATCAGGTAATTCATATTTACAAATGATCTCCTTGTGCTAAAATGGGGATAACAATTTGGTGCCGGGTTGTAAAAAATATCCAGCTGTGCGGCTGCGTTAGCAGACGCAAGAGTGCGTCAGCACGGTTTTTGCGAATGGATAAGTGGGTTGGAGGCTCCTTGGAGCATCCAACCGCACAGCTGGAAAAATATGGCAGATGCTGTGTGAATCTGCCGGACCTTCGGAGGGGGAAGGAGAGAAAATCAGATGTACAGAGTCGCGGTCTGTGATGATGATCAGGATGTGAGGGAAGAAGTCAGCCGTCTTATACGTGAGTGGAAGCCGGAGATTCAGGTCGAGTGCTTTGAATCCGGAGAGAGCCTTGCCAAGACGTATGCTTCTTATCATGCGGTCTTTCTGGATATTGATATGAAGGGGATGAATGGAATTGAGACCGGAAAATGGATCCGCAAGCGGGACAGAGAAACGAAAATCGTGTATTTGACCGCCTATCAGGATTATGTGGCCGGCGCCTTTGGCGTGCATGCGTTTCAATATCTGTTAAAGCCGGTTAAGAAAGAGGATATCCGCAAGGTCCTGGAGGATATTTTTTCTTACATGCATGTGCCGGAAAAACGGCCCGTATTGGATTTTCAGACCGTGAACGGACTGTTATGTGTGCCTGCGGAGGAAATCTATTATTTTGAGTATATCAGCCGCAGAGTGGAGATCGTGACGGCAGACGGTGTCTATGCTATGGCAGAAAAAATAGGAAGAGTGGCGAAGAGAATGAAAAGCTATGGGTTTTCCATGCCTCATCAAAGCTTTGTGGTGAATATGCTTCATGTAAGAAATATTCTGACCGGAAGGATCCTGCTGGATAACGGTATGGAGATCCCGCTGGCGCAGAAGAGGCAGAAGGAGTGGAAGCAGGAACTGATCACATATCTTTCGGAAAAAATGGGGGAAAAACCATGACAACGGCAGTTCAAATTTTATTCAGCGTGATGGATATGGTATCGTTGATCGGCTGCGCCATGATGCTGGTACATGCGATACCGGCAGAGCGGGAGGAAAGTCTGTGGAAGAAGCTTCTGGGATGGGCCGGCTACGGGGCGGTGGCCTGGCTTATGCCGGCCATTTGGTCCTATGACTGGCTGACGATAGGAGTCTTAAGTATTTACTATATTTTGATGGCAAGGCTTTTGTATTTCCGCAGTAAGCAGGGAGCCGTGTATCAGATCATTTATTGTGTCATGCTGCTGCTTACGGAGTATATGGCATTCATCGCAGCAGTTTACGTACGAACGGTGATACAGCCGGAGGAGATTATTGCCGTTGGCATCTGGGTCGTAATACGGGTTCTGCTCCTTCTTGTGGGTACTTTGATTCTCAGGGCAATCGCAGGCAGGAGATTTGCAGATGCGCAGCATACGAAAATCAAGGGAATGATCATTGTTCCATTGTTCAGCATGGTGCTGGTATTCCTGTATCTGGCGGCAAGTGATATTTTCGTGATCCGGTATGGCTATTACTGGATCATCATTTACTGTGTACTTTTGCTGGTAATCAATCTGTACTGCCTGTACTTCTGGTATGACGTGGCAAAAAGCGGGGAACTGAAGCACCGGCTCAAGATGATGCGGCAGCAGAGAGAGATGACCCTCCGGTACTATGAGGATATGGAAAATAATTATAACCGTTCCCGAAAGATCATCCATGATATCCGGAACCACCTGCATGTGATCGAACAGAGCAGCCGGATGGAGGATAAATCATACATTGAGGATGTCCATGCCATGCTGGATTCTATGGGAATGAAGTTCTATACGGAAAACCGGATGCTGAATATTATCCTGAATGATAAGCTGAAAAAATTTCCGCCGGAACAGGCGGAGTGTAATCTGGGAGGAGTCGAACTGGATTTTATTGCGGACCTGGATATCACCGCGATCTTCGCGAACCTTCTGGACAATGCGGCGGAGGAAGGGAGTGGGAAAAAGGATTTTTGGATCCGGATCCGGGGAGAGCAGATTCAGAATTTTATTATCATAAAGATTACGAATCCGTTTGTGAAGCATCCGGCGGACAAAAGGCCGTCCAAGCCGGGGCATGAAGGGCTGGGGCTTCAAAATGTCCGCCAGGCAATCGAAAAATACCATGGTGATATGAAGATCAGGCAGGAAGAGGGAGTCTTTTCCGTGACGCTGTTGTTTGCGGTGCAGGAGAAGGCGGAAGAGAAAGGAAATGAAAGTAATGACTGAAATAATAGAAAGCATGCTGGAAATGAGCGGCATGCCGGAAAGAATCCTGGGCCTTCTGGCAGGGGTGTCTATGGTCGTATGTCTGCTGAGCGGTTGTCAGCCGGAAAGCGCGCGGCTTCCGGACTCGTTTGATGAAGAAAAAGTGAAGGAGAAGGCAATGTGTTCCATTGATCACTTTAATGCGCGGGATTACCAGGGCATTTTGGACATGGGCTGCCAGGAGATGAAGGAGTTCATTACGGCAGAAGAATTCGCGGAACAATGCGATCCCATGCTGGATAAGCGGGGAAAATTTCGAGAGATAAAAAAGACCGTATTTTTGAGCAGCAAAGACAAGAAAAAAGACGCGGAATATGGGGGAACCGTGATGGTGGGAGACTATGAAAACGGGCGGATTACATATCATATTATGTTCGATGAAAATATGGAAATGGTAGAATTTCTGGTACAGTAGATGTATGTGCGGCAACAGATACTGTCTCAGCAAATGGAGGCCAGATGACCAATTTGTTGAGCAAACTGGCTACAAAAAACAGGAGGAAATGACATGAAATTAACTGAAATTAAAAAGAAGCAATTGCGTATTTTTATTCTTGTGGCATATGGGATTACCTTTTTGATGGGACTTCCCATGTGGTATGCATTTGGAAAAGGACTGGATGTCAGCGTATTTCCCAATGCGCAGATGATGTATCCGGCAGCGGGAGTCGTGCTTGCATATCTTATGACGGAAAAAGAAGATCAGCAGATGCCGAAGAGGTTTTTTATCACGTATCTGGCGGTTACAGCATTATTGCTGATCTGTGCTGCCGGAAGCGTAGTGCTGCCGGACATTGGCTGGATGGGCATCTGCAATATTGTGATGATAGTCGGCAGCATCCTGCTGTGGGTCATGCTGCTTACGGAAAAGAAGGAGAAGCGGATCGCCTATGGGCTAAAAGGGCAGAAGAAAAAAGCATCGCTGTTCTGCGTGCTGCTGTTCATCGGCCTGTATTTGCTACGCACGGTTCTTTTCTACGCAGTCTCCGGGCAGATCTCAGTATTGGGTGAGATCGCGGCAGAACCCTATACCTGGATCATGACGGTGAGCCTGTTTTTGAATTTCTTTCTGGTGTTTGTGGCATTTTTCGGAGAGGAATATGGATGGAGGTATTATCTCCAGCCTTTGCTGCAGTCCTGCTTTGGGAAGCGTTGGGGAGTGATTATCCTGGGAATCGTGTGGGGAATCTGGCATCTTCCGGTGAATTTCTTCTACTACAGCCCGGGAACTGGTCTGATCAGCGCGGCGGGGCAGCAGATCACCTGTATCACGCTGGGGATTTTCTTTGCCTATGCTTATATGAAAACAGAAAATATCTGGGTGCCGGTGATCCTGCATTTTTTGAATAACAACCTGGTACCGATCATTTCCGGGACATACAGTGCGGAAGTGCTGCAGGGACAGAGCATGAGCTGGGTACAGCTCATATCGGCGCTGGTAGTCAACGGGGTGCTATTCGGTGGATTTCTGGCCGCAAAAGAATTCCGGGAGGAGAAACGGGATTGAATTTGATTGCTATGTGATTTATAATGGACATATCGCTGCAGGCCGAACCAGGTCAGGAGTTGTAGAAACGAAATGGTGGTGTGAATGTCATGGAAAACAAGAAAAAACTTCCGATCGGAGTTGAATTTTTTAGAGATTTCAAGAGAGAGGATTTTTACTATGTCGACAAAACCAGATTTATCCGTGACCTGGTGAACCTAAGAGGAAGTGTCAACCTGTTTACAAGGCCGCGCAGATTTGGAAAAAGTCTGAATATGAACATGCTGAAAGCTTTTTTTGAGATTGATGCGGATCCATCATTATTTGACGGACTAGAGATTACAAAGGAGACTGCAATCTGCGAGAAGTATATGGGGAAGTATCCGGTTATATCCATCAGTCTGAAAGATGTAGAAGGAATGAATTTCCGGACAGCGTATGATATGTTGGGCAGTGTGATCAGTGAAGAGGCAGGACGTTTTGATTTTCTTTTGAAAAGTGACAGGCTGTCGACGGCTGATAAGAAAAAATTTGATAACCTGATAGAAGAGCGGTTTGAAAAAGAATTTTATCTGCATAGAAGCCTGAGGATTTTAACTCAACTGCTTTTTAAGCATTACGGCACCCCGGCGATTGTTTTGATAGATGAGTATGATGTGCCTCTGGATAAAGCATATCAAAACGGCTATTACCCGGAGATGGTAAGCCTGATCCGTTCATTATTTAGCCAGGCGCTCAAGACGAATGAAAATTTATATTTTGCTGTTATCACAGGCTGCCTCCGAATTGCGAAGGAGAGTATATTTACCGGGCTGAATAATTTTAAAATAAGGACAATTTCTGATATAGATTTTGCAGAATATTTTGGGTTTACAGATCATGAAGTCCGGGATATGCTGTCATATTATGGGATCGAAGATTCTTTTGAAGAAATAAAGGCATGGTATGACGGATACCATTTTGGGCATACGGATGTGTATTGCCCCTGGGATGTGATCAATCAGTGTGATAAATTGCGGGCATGGGCGGATGCGCCGATGGAAGCACATTGGGAGAACAGCAGCAGTAACGCGATTGTACAGGATATTCTTGAAAATGCGACAGAGACTACGAAAAGCCAGATCGAAGCTTTGATTTCCGGTGAAGCGGTAGAAAAGGTTCTGATACCGGAACTGACATATACGGATTTGGACAGTGAAGATCAAGAGTCCCGCCAGACATATCTTTGGAGTGTGCTTTTTGCGACAGGATATCTGACAGAAGCCGGGAAACCGGAAAGGGGCATTCATAAGCTTGTGATCCCGAACAGGGAAGTGCTGGGGATTTATGAAAAACGAATCCGCTCCTGTTTTAAAATGAAAGTCATAAGCGACACGGATGGATGGAGGAAATTCTGTGAAGCGATGAAAGCCGGAAACGCGGAGAAAGTGCAGAAATTATTTAATGAGTTCATGTCGGATTCTATTAGTATCAGGGATACTTTTGTAAAAAAAGAGATGAAAGAAAACTTTTACCACGGAATGATATTGGGATTGCTTCGGGCGGAAAGCAGTTGGAGCGTAAGATCAAATGCGGAGTCAGGAGTTGGATATACGGATATCCGATTGGAAGTACCATCGACAAGAACAGGATGTATAATTGAAGTAAAATATGCGGAGGGAGGAAAGTATGATCAGGCATGTGCAGAGGCTATGCGGCAGATTGAGAACGATGGATATGCCGACATTTTAAAGCAAGATGGAATGCAGACGATTCATCAATATGGGATTGCATGCTATAAAAAGAGCTGCAAGATAGCGTATCTTACAGGATGAAGCGGGGCAGCCCGCAGAATTTATTAGAAAGCAAAAATATTTGCATTATCTTCTCACATTTGGCACATAATATTTTTCATGAAGGTGAGGAGGAATGTTTATATGTATCAATATTTACCAATACGTGACGTATACGCCAGAGAAATTCTGGATTCTCGGGGAAATCCTACGATAGAGGTTGAAGTACTCGCAGGAGAAAATGTGGTAGGCAGGGCTGCCGTCCCATCCGGCGCTTCCACAGGAAAATATGAGGCGGTGGAGCTGCGGGACAAGGAGGCGCGATACGGCGGCAAAGGTGTACAGCGGGCAGTGGAGCATGTCAATGACCAGCTTGCGCAAGCGGTAATCGGAATCAATGTATTCAATCAGAGGGAGATTGACCGCGTCCTGATCAAGACGGACGGCAGCGCGAACAAATCAAACCTTGGCGCAAACGCGCTCCTTGGCGTGTCCTTGGCAACCGCCCATGCGGCGGCAAACGCGCTTCGTATCCCATTATACAAATACTTGGGCGGCGTGAACGCGAAAAAGCTTCCTGTTCCTATGATGAATATATTGAATGGAGGCGCCCATGCGGACAATACGCTGGACATCCAGGAATTTATGATCATGCCTGTGGGAGCGGAGAACTTTAAAGAAGGATTACGGATGTGTGCGGAGATCTATCAGTCTCTGAAATCCATCCTGAAAGAAAAAGGGTTAAGTACCGCAGTAGGAGATGAAGGCGGTTTTGCTCCGGATCTTCCGGATACGAAGGCCGCGCTGAACTGCCTGAAGGAGGCGGTGGAAAAGGCGGGCTATCGAATGGGGAGAGAGAAAGATATTGCCATCGCAATGGATGTGGCGGCTTCCGAAATCTACAACCGGGATTATAAAAAGTATGAATTCCCGGGGGAAAGCAAGATGCAGGGGCAGAAGGTCGTACGCTCGGCCGAAGAACTGATTGATTATTATGCGGAACTGGCGGAAGAATTTCCGATTTGTTCGATCGAAGATCCGTTAGATGAAGAGGACTGGGAGAACTGGGAAAAGCTGACCGCCCGCCTGGGCAAAAAAATTCAGCTTGTAGGGGATGACCTGTTCGTGACCAATGTGGAGAGGCTGAGAAAGGGCATTGAAATGGGTGCGGCCAATGCAATTCTGGTAAAGGTCAATCAGATCGGAACTTTGACGGAGGCAATTGAGGCCATACAGCTTGCGCAGAAATCAGGCTACAATGCGATCGTATCTCATCGTTCCGGCGAGACGGAAGACACCACGATTGCGGATATCGCCGTGGCATTCAATACCGGCCAGATCAAAACCGGTGCGCCCTGCCGTACCGAGCGGGTGGCAAAGTACAATCAATTGCTGAGAATCGAAGAACAGATTGAAGAATAGAAGTTACTATTCACGGTGCCTTGCACCCCGCTGCAAGGCATCCGACCAGTAAAATAGCGGTTTTAGGCATCCGGCCCCTCGCCGACAGGCGACTTTTCAATGGGCTGGATGCGTTACAGTTTGCGGCCGGTTAGGCCGTGAACTGTAACGAATAGAAGAAACCGATTGGTTTACTTGTGAGGCTGTACCTTTTGGGAAATATATTGTATAATAGGATTCGAAAGAAAAGGAAACCGAAAGGGAAAGTACATGAGTAAGAAAAGAAAGCCCAAAATGGAATTCAGATATTACAAAATGCCGGAAGGCAGTCCGATCCTGGCTCTGCTGGGACAGAAGTGGAGGCAGTCATACGGCAGGGATATAGATTATCTTCATTTTCATAATTATCTGGAGATCGGGTTCTGCTATGAAGGGCAGGGAGAGATCGTGCTCGGGGAACAGCCGATGCGGTTTAAAGGCAATCAGTTTTCGGTCATTCCGAAGAATTACCCTCATACGACCAACAGTGATCCGGGCACGGTCAGTCAATGGGAATACATGTTCATTGATGTGGAAAATTTCCTTCGGGAACAAAATGGGGGGGGTTCTACCCTGAGAACAGAGCGTATGATTCAGCGAATCAATTCCCGCGCTGTTCTGCAAACGGTAAAAGAATCGCCGAAAATAGCGGCTCTGATCCGGCAGCTTCTGGATATCATGCGCGAGACGAAGGAGTATTACATGGAGGAAGCGAAAGGAATCCTGCTGGCTCTTTTGATCAATCTTGTCAGGGAAAATAAAATAGAAGAGCAGGAACGCGAAGAAAGGGAGGAACTGGAGGGAAAGGCCACAATTCCCATCTCACGGGCTATGGATTATATTACGCTTCACTATATGGAGCCGCTTAAGGTAAAGGAGCTTGCGGATTGGAGCCATATGAGTGAGACTCATTTCAGAAGAACCTTTTCGGCATATATGAAAATGAGTCCGTTGGAATATATTAATCTGGTACGTGTGAGAACAGCATGTGAGTACTTGAAGAAAACAGATGTACCGGTATCTGATATCGCGCATAAGTGCGGATTTTCCACGCTGTCAACATTCAATCGGAATTTTAAGCAGATCATGGGATCAGCGCCCTATGAATGGCGGAAACGTCCGGAAAATTTTGAACAGCAGCTCTTAAAATTCGAGATTCATTCCAAAGAGGGATGGTAGAAAACCGCCGCGGGACAGGCCTGCGGCGGTAATTTTTTTGTGGCTTGAAAATCAGATTCCGCGGAATCGGAAGGTAAAGCTCATTTTGTGTCCGGTATCCAGCAGATATTCCGGAAGCGGACGGGCGCCCCAGCTGTTGTCGCCCGCAATTCCAATCTGCTGCATGGCAGCACGGATGACAGTATAGTGTACCTCCGGCAGTTCATAGGGGTGACGTGCGTTTTCCATCTCATGCGGGGTCCAAGGCAGGGCGGAGAAACTCATGGCATCTCCTTCGAACAAGAGGCCGCGGCCCCGTCTGTCGGTTACCTTTGCCCAGCGGACGCCGACCTTGTTGCCGCATTCCTGGGGAACCATATAGCGAGCCACATTGTCCATGACTTTATTGTTATAAATGCCGAGCTTCGCGCCTTTGCAGCGGTCTGTGTAAGTCTCGGCAGGCCCCATTCCGTACCATTCTACATGATCATAGTCTGCGTTGATCTTCATAATCATACCAAATTCCGGCATATCGCCGAGTCCCTCCACCGGATCATAGGAAAGGGTCGTCTCGATGAGACCGTCTCCGAAGACCGTATAAGCAACCGTACAGGAAGCAGCAGGTCTTGTGGGAAGATTGTATCGGAAGGTGATGGTGGCAGTGCCGTCCTTCTCTTCAAGAGCAGGTTCCTCAAGCTGGTAGGGTTCGGGACCTTTATGAGTAAGATAAAGGCTTGCCAGCTTCCATTGTCCATATTCGGCCATTAACAGGCTGCCTTCATCGTTGTCCGTGGGAGCCCGCCAGAAATTCGGCTTCGGGATGTTCTCCAGCATTTCCACGCCGCCGTAACGATAGGAAGTCAGGCCGCCGTTCAATGAGGAAAACAGCACTTCAAAATTTTCACCCTGAACGCCGATATTACTCATGCCTTTTACGACCGTGACGGGTTTCGCGTTCGTTTTCACCTCGGCAGGAGCCTCCACCGTATATACGGCCTGCCCAAATGCTACTTCATGTCCTGCTTCTGCCCACAGCGCGTCTTCTTTCAGACGGAAAGATACGGTGATCGTATACTCTCCCGGCTGCTTTGCATGGCGGATCGGTAAATCATATTCTTTTTCGGACAGCGGGTCAACAGCTGTTTCCAGCACTGTCTCATAGACAGGAATGCCGTTTTTTGCAAGAGTGACCACGCAGTCAAAGGCATCGGTATTCACGAACAGGTTCTTGTTTTTAATCCGTACTTTGTCCGCAGATACTTCGGCTGAGATATTCTGGTAGTTATATTTCACTTCCTGCATCTTCGGGGACGGAGCGTGGTCGCCGCCGTATACGATTCCGTTTCCGCTGAAATTGTAATCTGTCGGGCGCTCTCCAAAGTCGCCGCCGTATGCCTGAAATTCCTTTCCGTAGCGGTCCTTTTTATAAATAGACTGGTCCGCGTAATCCCAGATAAAGCCTCCCTGATACAACGGCTCGGTGTCGGTCAGATCTGTGTATAAGTGCATGCCTCCGCAGGAATTGCCCATGGCATGGGTATATTCGCAGCAGATAAAAGGCTTGTCGCGGTGTTCGGATAAAAATTCCTTGATTCCGGAAACCGGAGTATACATCTGGCTTTCCATATCGCTTGTTTCGTTGTAGCGGCGGTCGTGGAATACACCTTCGTAGTGGACAAGACGGGTATTGTCAAGCCCGCGGAATCGATCCGCCATATCCCGGATGACAGTGCCGCCGAAGGATTCATTTCCGCAGGACCAGATCAGGATGGACGGATGGTTCTTGTCTCTCTGATAAATGGAATTGATTCTGTCCAGCATCATCTCTCGCCATTCCTGGCGGTCGCATGGGATGATCAGCTCCATGCTCTCATCCACACCGCGCATATGAGGATCCCAGGTTCCATGCGATTCCAGATTATTTTCGTCTATCATATACAGTCCGAAACGGTCGCAGAGCCTGTACAGACGGGAGTCATCCGGATAATGGCAGGTGCGGATGGCATTGATATTATGCCGCTTCATGGTTATGACATCCAGGAGGAGCTCTTCATCCTGGGGGACGCGGCCTGCTTTGGAGCTGAATTCATGACGGTTTACGCCTTTGAATACGATTCGCTTTCCATTGAGGCACATGATATGGTCTTTCATCTCAAAACGGCGGAAGCCTACCTGTTCGGAAATCACTTCCGTGAGTTGTCCGTTTTCGTCGTATACCTGTAGCAGCATTTCATAGAGGTTCGGTTCCTCGGCGCTCCACAGGTTAAAACCGGATACCGGAAGAGACAGATGTCCCTTGCCGTCCTTCAGGTCAAAGGCTGCGGAAGCGAACAGCGCTTCCTCCGCACGATCTGCCGCATACAGGGATGCTGCCGCATACAGGGATGCTGCCGCATCTGTCTCTGCCGCGGGAAGCCTGCGAAGCTCTGCTTCGATCCGGCCGCAGCCGCAGCCTGTCACATCGACGACAAGCTCTCCGGACTGATAAGAGTCATCCAGAAGCGTCTGCGTCTTCAGATCCCAGATGTGAACTTCCGGCCTGGTGAAGAGATAGACATCCCGGTAAATTCCTGAAAACCGGAAGAAGTCCTGATCCTCGGCCCAACTGCTGCTTGTCCATTTATAGACCTGTACTGCCAGCTTGTTTTCGCCTTCCCGGATATAAGGGGTCAGGTCAAATTCCGCAGGGGTGAAGCTGTCCTCGCTGTAGCCAACATACTGCCCGTTCAGCCAGACCGCCATGCCGCTTTCCACGCCCTGGAAGGAAATGTAGATGGGCATGCCCTCCATATTCCCGGGCAGAGTGAAATACTTTACATAGCTTGCCGTGGGATTGAATCGGGTGGGAACTTCGCCGGCCCAGATCTGTTCCCGGCCATCCCAGGGATACTGTACATTCAGATATGCGGGTACATCATATCCTTCCATCTGGATATGAGCGGGTACTCGGATCTCTTCCCAGTTCTTACAGTTATAATCATCGGCCTCAAATCCTTTTACCGTATCGTCCAGGTTTCGCCCGTAAGAAAATTTCCAGATGCCGTTCAGTGAAAAACGGTAAGGATTCTCCCGGCCGTACAGGTGCTCCCTGTCAGGATAGCAGACATGGTCGGAATGTGCCGGAAGGGCATTCTCTTTAAAAAATTCGGGATTCTTGATTTTGCTATAGTCAAACATGATATATACCTCCTTACGCTGTTTGCACTACCGTTAATGTTACAAGATATTTGTTCCATTATGCTGGAAAAGGAAAGGGAAAACAATATAAAATCATTGCAAATACATGGAAAAATGTTGCCTGAAGGTTCGATTGGGAGTATACTGGAAGAGAAAGAAGGAGGGAGAGGAGAGAATGGCGAATCCAACCGAAGATTATGTTCATTCCTATTATACGGAAAAACGGCTTTTGAGCTCGCTTTCCGTATATAACGTGGGAAGTCAGAAGTGTACGCCGGGCTTCCAATGGGGGCCGGGAGTCAGGGACCATTACCTGATTCATCATGTATTGAGCGGAAAAGGGCATTTTGAAATCCAGGGAAAGAGATATCACCTGAAACAGGGAGATACCTTTCTGATCTACCCGAATATGGAAGCATGTTACCAGGCTGACGACGAAGACCCCTGGGCCTATACATGGGTGGGCTTTGCCGGTACGGATGCCTTTTATCTTTTAAACCACACGGATTTTTCGGAAGAATCCCCGGTATTGGAGCAGGCGGCACTGAGCAGGGAGATTGAACAGAAAATGATGAAAGTCTATGAGGCAAAGGGTAATACTTTTTATGACGCGGTCTCTATGACGGGAGCGCTGTATTCCATGATCGCGATGCTGATGGAGAATTCCTCGGCGGAAGCAAAACAGAAGAACCTGCAGACAGGCCGTGTGGAACAGGCGGTCCGCTATATAGAGGAGCATTATTCCTATCCGATTACAATTGAAGATATCGCAGGCTATACCGGAGTCTGCCGCAGCTATCTCTACCGGATGTTTCAGAAGATTCTGAAAATGTCTCCGAAAGATTATGTGGAAGAATACCGGATCAGACAGGCCTGCAGGCTGCTTCGGGAGACCGATATGCCGATCACCGCGATCGCGCATTCCGTTGGTTATGAGGACAATCTTTATTTTTCAAAGGCTTTTAAAAAATGTAAAGGGCAGACACCGTCATGCTACAGAAAGGCAGAGAGCGGAGAAAAAAAATAGAAAGGAATGGAGAATATGTTTGATTACGCGATCGTAAAACAGGTAAAAAGAAAACCAAAAGCTATGGTGGGAGCTTTGAGGAAAATAATGATCATCTTTGCGGTCATTTTTATATTGCTGGGGATTATGATCTCCCAGGGATTTATGCTGCCGGGGTTCCTTCTGGTATTGCTGTATTTCGGATATGATGTCTACAGCCAGAAGGAGTATGAATACCGGCTGGCGGACCGAAAGCTGACGATTGAGGTGATTCTGGGAAAACGATACCGTAAGACCGCCCACATCCTGGAGCTTTCGGAGATGGAGGTGACCGCCCCGAACCGTCATGAGTCCGTGGCAAAATACCGGAAGGATGCGGGCGGAGAGAAGCTGCCCAAATTTGACTATACCTCTTATGAGGAAAATACACCCTATTATACGATGATCATTATGGAAAACAGAAGGAAGATCAAGCTTCTTCTGGATTTGGATGAGGAGATGCTGCAGACGATGAAAAGGTGGTATCCGGAAAAGGTATTCCTGGTTTAACATATATTTAAGAAACAATTATATTGTAAAATTCTACAAAAAATGGCGCCGGTAAATTGTGGAATAGTGCACAAACTACAAACAAGGTTGAAATTGCACACTATTAGGGCGAAATTGCATACTACGAGAAAAGTCCATTTGATAAAATCTTTATATAACAAACCAGATAAAAAGCAAACGCTTTTTTGTGGTCAAAAAAGGAGGACATGTAGTATGAAAAAAAGATTACTTTCAGTATTGCTTGCAGGTGTTATGGTATTGTCCCTTGCGGCGTGCGGCGGTGGCGGCAATGACAGCAGCGACGGAGGAAGCGGCGGCTCCGACAGTGAGGCGACATCAGATGAAGGCGCCTCAGGCGGCGGCTCCGAAGGCGGACATAAGCTGACCGTATGGACCTGGGATCCGGCATTCAACATTCCTGCAATCAAAGAAGCTGGAGAGATTTATAAGAATGAGGTTGACAGCGAGTTCGAGCTTGAGGTAATTGAGACACTGTCCGATGACTGCGAGACCAAGCTGCAGACCTGCGCAGAGTCAGGCGATTTCAGTACAATGGCAGATATCATTCTGATGCAGGACAACTCTTACCAGAAGTACGTATCTTTCTATCCGGAAGCATTTTCAGATCTGACAGACAGCGGAATCGATTTTTCTGAATTTGCGGAAGGAAAGCTTGCATACTCTACGGTTGACGGCAAGAATTATGGTGTTCCATTCGACAACGGTGCCGTAATCTCCTGCTATCGTACCGATATTCTTGAGGAAGCCGGCTATACCATTGACGATCTGACAGATATTGACTGGGATAAGTTTATCGAGATCGGTAAGGTTGTAAAGGAAAAGACCGGAAAATACATGCTTTCAGGACAGGCTAACAGCCAGGATATCATCATGATGATGTTGCAGTCGGCAGGCGCGTCTCTGTTCAACGAAGACGGAACTCCGAATCTTGTCGGCAACGAGCCGCTGAATGAATGTATTGAGATTTACCAGGAGATGGTAAAAGAAGGCATCTTCTATGAAGTAAATGAGTGGGATGAGTATGTATCCTCCATTACCAATGAGCAGTGTGCGGGTACCATCAATGGTAACTGGATCATGGCAACCGTTATGGGTATGGAAGACACATCCGGTAACTGGGCAATCACAAATATGCCGAAGCTTATGAAGGCTGCAGGTGCAACCAACTATTCCAACAATGGTGGTTCTTCCTGGTATGTAAGCTCTAATTGCCAGAATACGGATCTTGCTTATGATTTCCTTGGAAAGACATTCGCAGGAAGCGTAGAGCTGTATGAGAACATCCTTCCGACCACAGGCGCGATCAGTACATGGGGACCGGCCGGAGATTCCGAAGCTTATCAGGAGCCGCAGGAATTCTGGAGTGATCAGCCGATCTTTGCTACGGTTGTAGAATTTGCGGAGAAGACTCCTTCCAACAATACAAGTGCTTACTACTATGACGTACGTGAAGTTATCTCTACGGCAATTCAGGATATTATGTCCGGCGGCGGAGATATGGAAAGCATTTTAGAGCAGGCACAGGCAGACGCTGAATTCTATTATCAATAAATAGAAGAATAAGTCAGGCCATAGAATATGCGGGGGGACCGCCCTGGCGGTCTCCCTTTTTGCGCCTTAAAACAATAAAAAACTGAGAAGTAAAGGGGGTTTTTCAGTGGAATCTAAGAAGAAAGGTATGAGCTTACTCGCAAAGCAGAGGGCTGCCGGATGGGCGTTTCTTACCCCGGCAACGCTGATGATCGTAGTGATGAGTTTTTATCCTATGGTGAGGGCATTTCTGCTTTCTCTGCAGACAGGAAGAGGCTCCAATTATACATTTACAGGTATTTCTAACTATGTACGTATGTTTGAAGACAGAGTATTCATGCGTTCTGTCACAAACACATTTTTCTACCTGGCAATCCAGGTGCCGATTATGTTGATACTGGCAATCCTGCTGGCACAGCTTTTGAACAACCGTGACCTGAAGTTCAAAGGACTCTTTAGGACATGTGTATTCTTACCATGCGCGACATCGCTGGTTTCTTACGCAATCATTTTCAGATTCCTGTTCGCACAGGACGGCCTGATCAATAATGCGTTAGTTGCACTGGGGATTTTTAAAGAGGGGTACAATTTCCTGGGCAATGCCGGAACGGCAAAAATGGTAATCATCCTTGCTCTGATCTGGAGATGGACTGGATATAATATGGTATTCTATCTTGCAGGTCTGCAGAATATTGAGTATTCCGTATATGAAGCCGCGAAGATTGACGGAGCGAACGGATGGAAGACCTTCTGGAGCATTACCGTACCGCTTTTGAAGCCAACGATCATCATGACGTTTATTATGTCTATCAATGGTACACTGCAGTTATTCGACGAGTCCGTCAACCTGACCAACGGCGGACCTGCAAATGCTACGATCACAATGTCTCATTATATTTACAATACTTGTTTCCTGCGTGCCCCGAACTTTGGCTATGGAAGCGCGATGGCGTTCTTTGTATTTATCATTGTTGCGATTCTTGCATTTATCAATTTGAAAGTGGGTGATACACGTGACTGAGCCTAAAAACAGATCAATGATTCAGCGCAGGCTGATTCCTACTTACATTTTTTTGACCATTTTTTCGATTATTTCCGTATTTCCGTTTTTATGGATGATCTCGGCGGCAACGAATAATTATATTGATATTTCCAAAGGCCGTCTGCTTCCGGGGGGATCAGCAGTAGAGAATTTCAAGAACCTGGTTGCTCAGCAGCCTCTGGCACGTGCCATGACCAACTCTTTTGTGTATGCGATCGGGGTGACTGTGATCTGCCTTCTGATCTGTTCCCTGGCCGGATACGGGTTTGAGATTTATCATGATAAATGGAAAGATAAACTGTTCTCAATCCTGCTTCTGGCAATGATGGTTCCTCAGGTCGCGACCATGATTCCATTGTTCCAGATGTTCAGCTCGGCACACCTGCTGAATACGGCGGTTGGTTTCTTCCTCCCGATGATATCGACGCCGTTTATGATCATGATGTTCCGCCAGAACGCGAGAGCATTTCCAATTGACATCATTGAGGCGGCCAGGATTGACGGTCTGAACGAATTCCAGATCTTCTACCGCATGTTCTTTCCGACGATGAAGTCGACCTATGCGGCAGCGGCGGTTATTACATTCATGAATGCATGGAATGCATACCTGTGGCCGAAGGTAATCATGACAGACGGAAAGTCTCTGAACATGGTTATGTTGATCGCCAACACAATCGGCGGTTATAAGATTGACTATGGTATGATTATGATGGGTGTATTGTTCTGTTCATTGCCTACGATGATCGTATTCTTCGTACTGCAGAAGCAGTTCGCAGAAGGCATCACAGGTGCGGTGAAATAGTCAGAGGACTCGCCTGACAAAGGTGTGGCCCGCAGCATGATATATGCTGAGCGCCGGATAAATCTGCCGCACAGAATCATATGATGCGCACAGCCGCATAAGGAAGTATGCTGCTTTGCGGCTGCGGCCGGCGCGATACTCACGGCAGATTTCATCGGCCGTGAGTATAATGAAGGGAGCGCTCCTGAGTACTTTACAAGGGTGAATCTAATATCAAAAAAAGAGTTTCGCTTGCGGGACTCTTTTTTTGAGAGTATGTAAAAAAGAGTATGTGAGAAAATGAAATGAAAGGAGTTAGAAGAAATGAGTGAATTTATTCTGAATGTGATCCATCGTCCGGAAATGGTGCCGGAGTATTCCGCGACTGTGACCGGGCATGGCAAAGAGGAAGATATCGGGGATAAGAAGCTTCTGACAGAATCGCTGGATATTTTTAAGACACAGCAGAGGCTGGCTCATGAAAATGGATTGAAGGTGACCATCCATATGACCTATGCGGCGCTGTTCAATGCGGAAGCGGTACAGATTGCGAAGGACGACCATGAGAAGTACGGCGATGAGATCGCGCTGTCCCTTCTTGGGCTTCCATGCGAGGAGTTCCGCGAGAAATATAAGACAAAGGATTTCTGTATCTGGATGTTTTCCATGGAGGATAAAAAGAAGATCGTAGATGACGTATTCGGAAAATTTTATGATATCTTTGGATTTTATCCGGAATCCACAGGCTCCTATTATATGGACGCGGATCTGACCAATTATATCAAGGCGGCGTACCCTTCTGTCAAATGTGCCATTGCCACCTGCTGGGAGGAGGGGCCGAAGGCATACCATACGTGCAATAATTCCTGGTATACCCTGTTTGACGGCGGACCCTGGGCACCCTGGATTCCCTCGAAACAGAATACTCATGCCCCGGCAGCGGATGAGGCGGAGGACAGCGGGATCGTGGCAATTCCGCATCTGTCAAGAGATCTGCTTGCCTGCTATGACGGGAACGGATCGAATTTCGGAACGCATCCGCAGAATGTACTGCGGGGGATGATCTATGATTCCAAAACATGGGAATATCCTTATCTGTATAACCTGATCGACCAGTACCGCGTCCAGGAAAAGTATAATAATGGTTATGCTTACAACATGATGTTCGTGGGTCCCGGGTGGATGAATAAGATGGGACGCTGGGAAGCTCCTTATGAGCTGCTTCTGAAATCTTATTCGGATGGCTGTAAATATTACGGAGATCTGAAAAAAGAAGGAAAACTGATTGATATGACCATGTCGGAATTTGCGGATTATTACCGGCAGAAAAAAACATATACGGAGCCGGAATGTGCGCTCTGGCGGGATATCCTTTACGGCTCGGACAAGCAGGTATTCTGGTATACGGATCCCTTTATGAGAGCCGGGGTGAATATGGACCAGGGCGGAGCAATCTTTGATCTGCGCCCCTATGCGGCCAAGCTGAGGTGGGAAGTGGGAATCGGGACGAAGCATGTACAGGACGCATCCTACCCATTCCTGATCCAGGAAAAGTACCGGGCAGGATATTTTACACATTATGCGGGGGAAGGTACGATCCGCAGCGCCAAGGTGTGCCATAACGGGGAGGAAGTGGATCTGTGCCTGTGCCGGACGAAAGCACATTTTACCCAGGAAGGAAAGACCAGAATATTGACATTGGATCCGGTGGATATCGAGTTCTCTGACATGACGGTGAAGCTTGGCACAAAGGAATATTTTGAGGAGGGGACAGGCTCCGTCAAGATTGAAAGAACGGTTCTGGAAATGAGTGATCCTGACGCGGAAGTCGAGATCAATGAATATATGGTGGCATGCTATGGAACTACCGAATATCCGGAGGATATGACCGGAATTCTTCTGAAATGTGAGGGCAGCGAAGAGAAGAGCATCGTGTATGCATATCGATGCCGGGAAGAAAGCCTGGAAAATGCGGAAGCGGTATCTGCGGTGATTCCTGCCATTGAGACAAAGGTGTCCATGACACAGACCGGAGGAGGAGAAGGATACATCCGGGAGGGATACGCATTTTCGCCGATGTTCACGCTTGGATATAAGAAAAAGATATCAGATAAGGAGGTATACGCGACATGGCTCAATCTGGAAAAGGCAGATTAAATTACAGATGTCCTTCCTGTTTTATGAGGGATCTGGATATCGATATGTTTTACGATAAGGAGAAAGGGGAATACTATTGCCTGCGGTGCCAGTTTACCGGGACGGAAGAGGATGTGCTCGCGGGAAATGAGACGGTGCGGATCAGATATAAAGCCATGAACAAGCGGTATCAGAAATTTGATTTTGATTAAAAGCAGAGATATCCGTATGTGATCCGAACATAGTTTCTTCATCCCTTTACAGGTCGGATGCCCCGCTGCTTGCAGCGGGGCGGTTCATTTCATGCTCGATCTTTTATTATGTTACCGTTCACTGGCCAGCCAGCGAACGGTAATTTCATTATCCCAGAAAAATAGAATGTTGTCCCACTTTATAGATTTGTGAATCCGAATTATGTTATAGTAAGCTTGAATTTTAGTTACAGTTCACTCGTCAGCCGCTGTCATGATAAGTTTGTGCTTGCACAACTCCTTATCATGACAGCGGCTGACGAAGGGAGCGCCGGGTTATGAGCAAAAATCCGCAAAGCGGCGGAAAAGCATCGAAGATGCGGTTTGCGAATGGCGCGGACTGAATGGTAACACTTTTGTATATGATCTCAAAACGGAGAAGGCAGAATAGATTGATTCTCCGGGCATTTTGTGATATGCTACACAGTAGGTCAAATGTTATTTTAGGAGAGGATTTATAGATGGACAAGATACTGGTAATAGATGATTGCATTGCGGAAGGCGAAGCTTTAAAATCCATTTTGGAGACAGACTATGAAGTGACCGTATGCCATGATACGGAAAGCGGGCTGGATCATGCCCTGTCCGGAAAGTATCCTTTCATTATTCTGGATATGATTAAGCCGGATGTAGATGGATTCGCGCTGCTGAAACTGCTGCAGGAGAGGATCATAACAAAGTATATTCCGGTCATTCTGGTTACAGACCTGTTAGATATACGACATGAGGAGGAGGCGCTTCGGCAGGGCGCGGTGGACTGTATCAAAAAGCCGGTCATTCCTTCTATTTTAAAGGCAAGAATCCATGCGCAGCTTAGAATATATTCCAAGCAGCTCTATTATAAAAACCTTGCGATGATTGATGAATTGACAGGCATAGGGAACAGAAGACGCTATGAGGAGGAGTGGCGTATTAAATGGCGTGAGGCACTTCGACTGGGCCTCCCATTTTCTGTCTGTATATTTGACATAGATAAGTTCAAGCTGTATAATGACAGCTTTGGTCACCCGGCCGGGGACGTCGTTCTGGCTAATGTGGCAAAGACCGCGTCTTCTTTCCTGCATCGCGCGACTGATTTTGTCGGCCGTTATGGCGGCGAAGAGTTCGTGGCGATTCTTGTAGGCAATGATGCCAGGTCGGCTTATGAATTTTTGAGAGTGATCCGTCAGGCGATTGAAGATCAGCATATTCCTCACAATTCCCCGGTATCACCCTGGATCACGGTCAGCGTGGGCGGAGTAACCGTAGTTCCGCAAAGCGGTGATGAATATGAGAAATATCTGGATATCGCAGATTCCATGCTGTATACCGCCAAGGAATCCGGCCGAAACAGGGTAGTATGGTCCGATGCGGGAAAGGAGCAGTGGCACGAAAAGTAATTACATAAAAGAAGATGCAGGAGGCAAAAGAGAACATGCAGACATCAACAGAATTACGGAATTTATTAAAACGGATCGATCATAAGGGATACCCGGCGTATAAAGATACAAAGGGGGTATACCAGTTCCCGGGATATGTGCTTTCCATCGATCATGTGCAGGGAGATCCATTCGCCTCCCCATCCAGGGTCAGTGTGCATATGAAGGGAGGCACGGCGGGTTTCCCCGGGGAACTATACTGCGGACACTGCCAGAAGAGGGCGCTGCAGGATTATCTGACAAGGCAGTTCCACCGTGCGACGGAGCAGTATGCGTTCAAGGCAAAGGGCTCCGGAAAGAGCGGCCTGATCTCCATCAGCAGATGCGGACAGGAGGTCCTAGAAAGGACGGCCTGTCAGGTGAACGGAAAAAGCGGTGACATCGTAGTACGCCTGGAGATTGGATTTCCGGCCAACGGGAGGACCATCAACGCAGGAGAGCTAGAGAAGATCTTGTTTGATTTTTTGCCGGATTGCGTGGAGAGCACGCTTTATTATAGAACGTGTGATAAAAAGAAAGTGAGAGATGTCATTGACCTGGCGGAGGATCAGCAGTATATCCGGGAGCAGCTGGAAGTACTGGGGCTGACCGCCTTTGTTGCGAACGGCTCTGTCCTGCCCAGAGAATCCGGTATATCCTCCCGTCCCATGAAGGGGGCGGTAGCGTTTCGGTCACCGAAGGAAATGGAGGTGACTCTGGAGCTGCCGCACAAGGGAGCATTGACCGGTATGGGAATCCGCAAAGGAATCACGCTGATTGTGGGAGGTGGATATCATGGAAAATCTACCTTGCTGAAAGCGCTGGAGTTGGGCGTATATGACCATATCGCCGGAGACGGACGGGAATATGTGATTACGGACGCTTCGGCCGTGAAGATTCGGGCGGAGGACGGAAGGAGTATTAAAAAGACAGATATTTCCATGTTCATCAATGACCTGCCCAATGGAAGAGACACCCGGGGCTTTTACACGGAGGATGCCAGCGGGAGCACATCCCAGGCCGCGAATGTTGTGGAGAGCATGGAGGCCGGCGCGAAGACACTGCTGATAGACGAAGATACCAGTGCCACCAATTTTATGATTCGGGACGAGCTGATGCAGCGTGTGATCCACCGGAATATGGAGCCGATCACGCCGTTTATCGACAGGATTCGGGAGCTGTACGAGAGCTATGGCATCTCAACGGTGATCGTGGCAGGAAGCTCGGGGGCTTATTTCCATATTGCGGATACGATCGTGCAGATGGATCGGTATGTGCCGAAGGAGATTACCGGGATGGCAAAAAAAGAAGCGGTGAATTTTCCGGCGCTCAGCGGCCTGGAAGAACCTTCGAAGAGTCCGGTGTTTGCAAGATGCCCCGCACAGAACCGGGCATACCGGAGCAGTGACAGGATCAAGATGAAAACCATAGGCAGGGAAGCCGTGCAGATCAACAGGGAGAGTATTGATCTGCGGTATGTGGAGCAGCTTACGGACAGTGAGCAGGTGACGGCTCTTGGCTACTGTGTGCGCTATGCGGAAAAGCATTTTTTCGGCGGGAGGACTACCATACAGGAAGTGGTGAGGAAGTTGGAGGAGAAAATAGAACAGGACGGACTGGCGGTGCTGTGCGAAAGTACATCCAGCGTAGCCTGCCTCGCGATGCCGAGGGAGCAGGAGATATTTGCCTGCTTTAACCGATACCGCGGACTGGTGCTGTAGTGCGGGAGGCAAGAACATTTTCCATCTGTGCGGTTGGATGCTCCAAGGAGCATCCAACCGCACAGATGGAATATTTTGCGGCGGCATGCCGCGCGAAAGCAAAAGACTAGGAGGAGAAAGAATAATGGGTGGATTTTTCGGAGTTGCTTCAAAGAAAAACTGTACGTTGGAGTTGTTTTATGGAATTGATTACCATTCTCATCTGGGCACGCGGCGCGGAGGAATGGCAATGTATGGGAAGGAAGGATTTCAGAGGGCGATTCATAATATTGAGAATTCCCCGTTTCGGACAAAATTTGAAAAGGATGCGGAGGAACTGGAGGGGCATCTGGGAATCGGATGTATTTCTGACTATGAGCCCCAGCCGCTGCTGATTCAGTCCCATCTGGGAAGCTTTGCGATCACGACGGTGGGAAAGGTAAATAACCTGCAGGAATTGCTGAAAGAGACTTATCACGACGGCCGCTCCCATTTTCAGGAGATGAGCGGAGGACAGATCAATACGACCGAATTGATCGCGTCGCTCATCTGTAAATCGGATACGATCGTAGAGGGAATCCGTTATGTGCAGGAGCTTGTGGACGGCTCTATGACGGTGCTTGTGATGACGAAGGATGGAATCTATGCTGCAAGGGACCGATGCGGGCGCACTCCGGTGGTGATTGGGAAGCGGGAAGATGGATATTGTGTGTCGTTTGAGAATTTTGCCTATCTCAATCTGGGTTTTGAACATGATAAGGAACTGCAGCCGGCCGAGATCGTATTTGTGACACCGGACAGTGTGGAGACGGTGAATCCTCCGGGAACAGAGATGAAGATATGTTCCTTCCTGTGGGTATATTACGGCTATCCCACCTCCTCTTATGAGGGAGTGAATGTGGAGCAGATGCGTTACACCTGCGGAAGTATGCTGGCAAAGCGTGACAACAAGTCGGTATCTCCGGATATTGTTGCCGGTGTGCCGGATTCGGGAATCGCGCACGCAATCGGCTATGCCAATGAATCCGGAATTCCATACGCAAGGCCATTCATCAAGTATACGCCGACCTGGCCCAGATCCTTTATGCCCGCGAACCAGAGCCAGAGAGATTTGATCGCGCGAATGAAGCTGATCCCGGTGCAGGAGCTGATCAAAGGTAAGAAGCTGCTGCTGATCGACGATTCCATTGTGCGGGGAACCCAGCTTCGAGAGACTACGGAATTTCTGTACCGGAGCGGGGCGGAAGAGGTTCATGTCCGTCCGGCATGCCCGCCGCTTCTTTACGGGTGCAAATATCTGAATTTCTCGCGCTCCAAGTCGGATCTGGATCTGATTACAAGGCGGGTGATCCAGGAACGAGAAGAGGAAGTGACTCCGGAGGTGCTTGCGGACTATGCGGACCCGTGCAGCTGTAAGTATGCTGAGATGGTGGAAGAAATCCGAAAACAGCAGAACTTCACGACATTGCGCTATCACCGTCTGGACGACCTGGTAGAGTCCATTGGCCTGCCGCCGTGTAAGCTATGTACATATTGTTTTGATGGAAAAGAAGAATGAACCGGAGCAGAAAAATTCCAGCTGTACGTTTGGATGTTTCAAAAAGCATCCAAACGTACAGCTGGAATTTTTTTGCTCCGGTTTCTGACAGATTATCGCAGTGGTGCAGCGCACCTCTGGAGGATTCCGTTCATGTGTGCGATGGCAGTGCCGTAATTTGTGATCATGACATTCTGCTCTCGGGCGCATTTCAGACGGAATTTCATTTCTCGCTCATTTAGGGTACAGCCGCCGCAGTGGATAATCAGTCTGTATTTGCGCAGGTCAGCCGGAAATTCGGTTCCGCTTGTAAACTCAAAATGAAGATTTTTTCCGGTATGCTTCTGAATCCAGTTCGGAAGCTTTACTGTTCCGATATCTTCACACTGGCGGTGATGGGTACAGCCTTCGGAGATGAGGAGGATATCTCCGTCCTGCAGTTTATCCAGCGTTTCCGCACCTTGTACAACGGTTTCCAGATTTCCTTTGTACCTTGCGAAAAGGATGGAGAATGAAGTCAGCGGAATCTCCTGCGGGACAATGGCAGATACCTTTTGAAATACCTGGCTGTCCGTGATAACCAGCGCGGGTTTGCTTCCCAGTCTGGCAAGGGTGTCTGACAATTCCGTCTCTCTTACCGCTATGGCAGCGGCGCCGGCCTCCAGGATATCCCGGATGGTCTGCTGCTGGGGAAGGATCAGGCGTCCCTTTGGAGCGGCGCTGTCAATGGGGACTACCAGGACAACAAAGTCGCCCGGCCGAAGCAGATCCGCTACAATGTGTTTTTCCGGTTCCGCGGAGGGGATCTGTCTTGCAATCAGTTCCTTCAGCTCCCGGATATGCTCACCTGTCGCCGCACTGACGGAAATACAGTGGTCATCGTTCTGGATTTTTTGTGTACACAGGTCGGACTTGTTAAAGACAATGATATAAGGAAGCTTTCGTTCCTGGATTTTATTCAGGATTTTGTTATCTTCCTCCGTCATCCCGGCAGAACTGTCAACGACCAGCACGGCAATGTCGGTTTTGTTCAATACCTGATATGCTTTCTGGATGCGCATTTCCCCCAGTTCACCGTCATCATCCAGCCCCGGCGTGTCGATCATCACCACCGGCCCAAGGGGAAGCAGTTCCATTGCCTTTTGCACCGGATCGGTGGTGGTGCCTTTGATATCGGAGACAATGGCAAGGTTCTGTCCCGTCACGGCATTGATGATACTGGATTTTCCCGCATTTCTTTTTCCAAAGATCCCGATGTGGATACGGTCTGCGGATGGCGTTGCATTTAAGCTCATGGCGTATTCCAGCCTCCTTTCATTGGTTCCAAATTTATCGTGTATCAGAAACGGAAATCTCTCCGGTTATCCTGTTCGATAAAGCGCAGATTTTCCTTTACGACTGCCCGTGCTTTTTCATTTGGCACATTCAGCACTTCCCTTTCAATGAGCTTATCACCGATGGCCTTCGTCTCAGGGGAAGCATAGTCCATCAGATATTCTTTCAGTGTCATCAGGGCATTGGGATGGCAGCAGTTCTGGATCTGGCCGCTCTTACACAGGGACATAAAGCGGTCGCCGGTGCGGCCTTCCCGATAGCAGGCGGTACAGAAGCTGGGAATATAATCCATTTCCATCAGCCAGTGTACGACCTCATCCAGGGACCGGGTATCACTGACGTCGAATTGTTCTGACTTTTCATCCTCCGGTTCCGGCTCGTAGTAGCCGCCCACGCTGGTCCGGGAGCCGCCGCTGATCTGGGAGATACCGAGGTGAAGGACACGTTCCCTTGTGGCCTGATTTTCCCTGGTGGAAATGATCATGCCGGTGTAAGGTACGGATATGCGGATGCAGGCCACCAGCTTGGCAAAGATATCGTCGTCAATGCCGTTGTCAAATTGTCCCGGATCGATATCGTCGGCACGTTTCAGACGGGGGACGCTGATCGTGTGCGGTCCGACGCCGAAGACAGCCTCCAGATGCTCCGCATGCATGAGAAGACCGGCAAATTCATAGCGGTATTTGTCCAGTCCGAACAGTACGCCCAGTCCTACATCGTCGATTCCGCCTTCCATGGCACGGTCCATGGCCTCTGTATGATAGTTATAGTCGTGCTTCGGCCCTGCCGGATGAAGCTCAAGGTAGTTTGCTTTATGGTAGGTTTCCTGGAACAGGATATAGGTTCCGATCCCTGCCTCCTTCAGAAGACGGTAATTGTCAACGGTGGTGGCGGCGATATTGATGTTGACACGGCGGATCGCCCCGTTCTTATGTTTGATTCCATAAATCGTGTTGATACATTCCAGATAGTATTCCATGGTATTATGCACGGGATCTTCTCCGGCTTCCAAAGCCAGGCGCTTATGCCCCATATCCTGCAGGGCAATGACCTCCCGGCGGATCTCCTCCTGGGTCAGCTTTTTCCGTGCGATGTGTTTATTCTTCATATGATAGGGACAGTAGGTACAGCTATTGATGCAGTAATTCGACAGATACAGGGGGGCAAACATGACGATCCGGTTACCGTAAAAATCCTTTTTGATCTGCTCTGCCAGCTTAAAGATCTCTTCGTTCTTTTCTTCAATCTGACAGGCAAGCAGTACGGAAGCCTCCCGGTGTGAAAGGCCTTTTCTGAGCTTTGCCTTCTCGATCAAAGAATCGATCAGCTGTACATTTTCCTTATTCTCGTCCGCATAGGCGAGGGTATCAAGAATTTCTTCGTGGTTGATAAAATCATCCGCGCATTTTGAAGCTACATCATACATATTTTTTCATCCTTTCTTTTTTCTGCTTTTTCTATTTATTTTTTGCATAGATTGTTTTTGTGCTGACTCCCGGAAGCATTCCAAGCTTTCCGGAAAGCGCGCTGATGGCGTCTGCGGGCGCATCCATGGCAATGCTGATGATGGACAGATTCTTCTCCCGATAGGGGATGCCCATGCGGCCGATAATGTAATTGCCGTACTGACTCAGCAGATGATTCAGCTCCTCTACGGATTCCGTGCTGTTCAGTACAATGCCGATCAAAGCGATTCTGGTGTCCATAATGACCTCCTGGAAAAAAGTTAGTTTTCTAAATAACAAAAAAGCGCCCTCTTCCGGGCGCAGATCAATCTGATAAATAGAATCACTTATAGACTTATCCCATATAGTAAGTACGGAATGAGCCGATAAAAATGGTCTATATTATGAAAGCATCAGTTTATCATATACGCCTTTTTACGCAGAAACAGCCTTTTGGCTATCCTTAGTAATCAGAACGACCAGACATATTATAGCATGATAAAAAGGGAATTACAAATAAAATATGAACAAAATCAAACGTAGATTACCAAATTTTGGTTCATTTCTGTTATAATAATTAGTACTGACAATATTTGGAGTGGTTTTATATGACGAACAAAAGACTAAACATTAAAAGAAAAGAATTCCAGGACAGTTATCGCAGACATTATCAGTTATCTGGATATACTGTCTCTTATGCATTTTCATGATATCAATGCTGATCTGGCGGAGAAGATTGCGGGGGTGGTAAAAAAATCTGGTTTAACCATTGAAACAGAAAAATTAGTAACAGAGCATTTCTTTATTCTGGTTTACAGAGAAAAGGAGCAGCTTCTGGACATATTTTCAAGCCCGGAGAAAATCATTGCAGGCCAAAATAATAAGTACATTATAGCGGATTTTATATCCATGATAGCCAGGGCATTAGGGGCAGACATGGTGCTGGCAGATCTAAGGGCAGGTGTAACGGAATTTTCCGCACCGTTTCTCTTTGACATGCGTGTCCAAAAGTTTTTTGTGACTTCGACGTCGATGCAATCTATAAAAGGTACACAGATGTTACTGAAAGAAATTCATCAGAAAATGCAGGGGAGTCTTTTGAACTCTAAAGTATTACTGACTATGATTCCTCAGGAAATGGAGGAAAACACGATCACACAAATAGAAGATGAATTGCTGGAGACAATGGAGACAGAAATATCTTCTAAAAATTCGACTCTTCTGAGAGGCGACTATCTCATCGAAGAAAAACTTGCGGATCGTCAAATATTAAACAATAATTATAACGAAATTTTATCATTTATAGAGCAAACCCATTCATTGACCGAATGGACGCAAAAGTGGACAGAGTTGATTACGCTGATGGCGGGCGGCAGATGGATGCACAAATTCAGAAAAACGAAAACTGGAAATATGCATTCAAGTCATTGTGTCAAAATGTCGTGAATGAAATGAGAAATCTCAAATATGGAAATATTGGAATTGTGATTTTTGCAAGAAGGGATATGGCGTCAGAAGCAATTGAAGTGAATTTCGAGCAGTTTAAAAACCAATATTCGAGATATGAGCTGAACTGGACACCTGCGGAAGCACTGCGCTTGGCGGTGTGGATTGCGGCACAGGCCAATGCAAGATTCCAGGAAAACATAGATATTCAAAAAGCCAGCAGGGCTGCCCTGGAAGAGCGGCTGGAATTGCTCTGGGGCAAAAAAATGGGAAAACGAAATTCAAAAGAAGCGTTCGCATCCCGCTGGATCATAGTGGCTTTGTCAGACTTTAACGGGCAGCTTCAGGCGAGAGATATTGTTAGATTTCTAAAATTTTCAACGATGAATCTGCCGGAATCAAAATCGGGATATCTGGACAGGTTTATTTTGCCGTCAGAAGTAAGAAATGCGATCCCGGATTGCTCCAGAGAAAAACTGACGGAAATAAAAGCTGAGATGAGATCAACGTATCAGATCTTGGAAAAGTTTATGAATATGCCGGAGGAAGAAAAAAGACTGCCATTATCATTGGATAAAATCAGCCTGACAGGAGAAGAAATCGCAAAGCTGGAAAATCAGGGGTATTTGATTTCATCAGACAAAAAGTACTATCTCCCGGAGATCATCAGAACCTCGTTCGGATTTAAATACGCAAAAGGAGCAAGGCCAAAAGTGCTTTCTTTATTGGCAGACTGAAAGATAAAGTACAGGAGTGGATATGGATAAAAAGACAGTAACCAACATGGAAGTAAAGAAGCAGAACAGAAATCGTGTTTTCCGCTATATATGCAGGAATGGAACCGTATCGAACCCGGACATTTCTTATGAGATGAACATGAGCCTGCCTACCGTGACCCAGATCACAAAGGAACTGATCGAAAAAGGACTGGTGGAAGAAAGGGGAGAATTGAAATCTACCGGGGGCCGCCGGGCCAAGGCATTATCCGCCGCGGTCAATGTAAGACAGGCGGTAGGGCTGGATATTACCAGAAATCATATCAGCCTGGTGTTGACGAATCTGACAGGGGAAATTTTGAAATATGAGCGGATTTACCAGCCTTATGCATCAGAAGACGCTTATTATCGCAAGGTCAATAAAAAGCTGGAGGACTTTCTGAGGAAAAGCGGAGGGGAACAGGAGAAGCTCCTGGGAATCGGCATATCGATTCCGGGGATTATCGACCTGGACAGAGAGTTGATCTCGGATTCACGCGTTCTTGGTCTGGAGATGGTATCCTTTGAGTCTGTGAGCAGGTGCTTTTCCTATCCCTGCTTTTTCCTGAATGACGCGAATGCGGGAGCCTATGCGGAGGGAATCCGCCCGGAAGGGACGGAACAATTCTTTTATCTGTCGTTGAGCAATACGGTCGGCGGAGCAGTATTTAGCCGGAATGAACTGATACAGGGCAAGCATTTCCGCTGCGGAGAGGTAGGGCATATGACAGTCGTGGCGGATGGAGAAACCTGTTACTGCGGAAAAAAAGGGTGTCTGGATGCCTACTGCTCTGCAGCCATCTTATCCGGCGCGGCAGGCGGAAAGCTGGAAAATTTTTTCTCGGCATTGGAACGGGAAGAAGAGGAAGCCGTTCGGATTTGGGACAGATATACTTCTTATCTGGCAATCGCGGTGAATAATATTCATATGGTTCTGGATTGCGACATTGTGTTAGGCGGATATGTGGGAAGCTATGCGGAAGCGTATATCCAGGATATATGGGATAAGGTATCGGCAAGAAATACATTTGGGGAAAGTATTCCTTTTGTAAAAGCCTGCCGCCATACGGTGGGGGCAGCGGCGCTGGGGGCGGCTTTAAAATTGATTGAGGATTTTGTAAGGCAGATTTAAAAGATTGAGCAGTTGCGGATGACAATAGGTGTATGTGCATTTTTACTAAAAAATAGATAGGAATTTTG
>VSNK01000169.1 GCA_009774255.1 Faecalicatena sp. | reverse complement strand
GTCGATTCGTGGCAACGTTAATCTTCTGTGTCATAAGCAAGATTTATTATAGCACATGATTTTTCATTATGCAAGCAAAAAATTATTTTTTTCTAAAAAATTTTTAATAATTGTTACAGTTCACTCCGCGCCATTTGAAAAACGCATCTTCGATGCTTTTCCGCCGCTTTGCGGCTGACGAGAGAACTGTAACTGGAAATTCTTTGGAGGAAATGGTTTACATTCCAGCGTTCATTTGGTAGTATGAGATTATTGATTTGATTTAGAAAAAGGAGACGAAAAGCATGAGAATTATTGAAGCAAAAGATTACAAAGATATGAGCAGAAAAGCCGCGAATATTATTTCAGCCCAGATCATTCTGAAACCGGACTGTGTACTGGGGCTGGCGACCGGGTCTACGCCGATCGGGCTGTATGAGCAGCTGGTGGAATGGTACAAGAAGGGAGATCTGGATTTTTCACGGATATCGACCGTGAACCTGGATGAATATAAGGGGCTGAATCGGGAGAACGACCAGAGCTATTATTATTTTATGCATGATCACCTGTTCAACCATGTGAATGTGCGTCCGGAATGTACCAATGTGCCCAATGGAATGGAACCGGATTCGGAAAAGGAGTGCAGGAGATATGAGGAACTGATCGACAGCCTGGGCGGGGCGGATCTGCAGCTTCTTGGACTGGGACACAACGGGCATATCGGGTTTAACGAACCTGCGCCTATATTTGAAAAGACCACCCACTGCGTAGACCTTACGGAGAGCACGATCGAGGCGAATAAGCGTTTCTTTGCCTCTGCGGATGAGGTTCCGAGGCAGGCGTACACAATGGGAATCGGCACGATCATGAAAGCGAAGAAGATCCTGGTCGTGGTCAGCGGAGAGGATAAGGCGGAGATTGTTGCGAAAGCATTTTCCGGGGATGTGACTCCGGATGTTCCGGCATCGATCCTGCAGATGCACCGGGATGTGACGGTAGTCGCGGATCAGGCGGCGCTGTCAAAATTGCGTCAGTAGAAAGAAGAGATACAAGGATGATAAAAGTAAAAGAATACAGAGGCCATATCCGGAACTGGAAAGCACTCTGCGGGGAACTGGGGATCGACGATTCCCTCTCACGCGAGGAGCGCGAGCAGGCAATACTGACAGAGGCATACCGGAATTGGGGATGCCGTATGGCAGATCATATGTATGGAATGTTCGCGTTTGCCCTTTGGGATGAGGAGGAAGAGACCCTTTTCTGCCTCCGGGACCAGTTCGGCACAAAGCCATTCTATTATTACAGAACAGAAGACGGAAGGCTGCTCTGCGGAACGACGATCCGGGGGATCATGGAGCAGCCGGGATTTGTAAAGGAATTGAATGAGGAGATGCTGCAGATCTATCTGACGCTCACCTACGGCGCCGGGGAGGATACTTTTTTCAAAGGACTTAAAAAGCTTCTGCCCGGGCGTTATCTGATCTGGAAGTCGGGAGAGCTTACGGTGGAGCGCTACTGGAAACCGGAATTTCATCCGGATGAGAGCAAGACATTGGAAGAGTGGGCGGATGAGATCCACAGCACCATCCGGCAGATTATGCCGGAGGTAAAGACAGAAGACGAAACCGCTGAATCCTTTTTGTCTGGCGGGGTAGATTCTTCCTATGTGCTGGCCATGTCTGACGCGAAGACGGCAGACACCTGCGGCTATGCGGAAGAGCGATTTGACGAGTCACGGCTGGCGGCAGAGACCGGGAAGCTCCTGGGACGTGAGTGTTTTCGGAGTTTGATCACGCCGGAGCAATATTTCAGAACCGTTCCCTATGTCATGTATCATATGGAGCAGCCGCTTGGGGATGCGTCTGCCATCGTGTTTGCGATCGCGTGCCAGGATACGGCAAAGCATACGAAGCTGTGCTATTCCGGAGAAGGAGCGGACGAATTCTTCGGCGGATACAATATGTACCGAAACGCGGAGCGCTATGGGGAGAATCTGAAGACCTTTTATGTGGGCAATACCAATATCATGAAGGAGGATGAGAAAAAGCGGATCCTGAAGAGATATGATGAAAATGTGCTTCCCATCAATCTGGTAAAGGAGATCTATGAGGAGACGGAAGGACTCGATCCCCTTTCCAAAATGTCGGACGTGGATATCCAGATCTGGCTGGAGGGGGACATTTATCTGAATGTGGATAAAATGAGCACGGCGGCCGGACTGGAGATCAGAATGCCGCTGACGGACCGAAGGATCTTTGATATCGCCTCCAGAATGCCCTCCAGGTATAAGGTGACCGAAGAGCAGAATAAGGTGGCGTTCCGCACGGCGGCGGCAAAGGTGCTGCCGGAGGAGATCGCTTTCCGCAGGAAGTTGGGATTTATCGTGCCGATCCGTATCTGGATGGCGGATGAGAGGTATAACCAGGATGTGCGGAGAAGCTTTCGCAGTGAGGCGGCGGAGAGGTTTTTCCATGTGGAGGAAATCAACGCGATTTTTGACGACTATATCGGAGGAAATTCGGATAACTGGAGAAAGGTATGGACCATTTACACATTCCTGGTGTGGTATGAAGAATACTTTATAAAAAGGTGATAGAAAAAAGATTGTCTTTTTTTTGATAATGGGATATAATGGTACAAGAGTCATAAAAATTTCCCGGCAGTCTGACTGCCGGGGTGGGAGAATTGGAGGAAAGTAATTATGTTAGTATCAGCAAAAGAGATGCTTCAGAAAGCAAAAGCAGGCCACTATGCAGTAGGACAGTTCAACATCAACAACCTGGAATGGACAAAAGCCATCCTTCTTACGGCGGAAGAGTGCAAGTCCCCGGTTATCCTGGGTGTTTCCGAAGGCGCAGGAAAGTACATGGCAGGATATAAGACTGTTGTCGGCATGGTAAACGGCATGCTGGAAGAGCTGAAGATCACGGTTCCGGTTGCTCTGCATCTGGATCACGGCAGCTATGAGGGATGTATGAAGTGTATCGAGGCAGGTTTCTCATCCATCATGTTCGACGGATCTCATTTCCCGATCGAAGAGAACGTAGCTAAGACAAAAGAGCTGGTTGCAATCGTCAATGAAAAGGGAATGTCTCTGGAGGCCGAAGTAGGCGCGATCGGCGGCGAGGAAGACGGCGTAGTCGGCAAAGGCGAGTGTGCGGATCCGGAAGAATGCAAGAGAATCGCTGACCTTGGCATTGACTTCCTGGCAGCAGGTATCGGCAATATCCATGGAAAGTATCCGGAGAACTGGGAAGGCTTAAGCTTCGAGACTCTGGATGCGATCCAGAAGCTGACAGGCGATATGCCTCTGGTACTTCACGGCGGTACGGGAATTCCGGCTGACATGATCAAGAAGGCAATCTCTCTCGGTGTTGCGAAGATCAATGTAAACACAGAGTGCCAGCTTTCCTTTGCGGCAGCAACACGTAAATATGTGGAAGAGGGAAAAGACCTTGAGGGCAAGGGATTTGACCCGCGTAAACTTCTGAAGCCGGGCGCTGAAGCAATCATGGCAACGGTAAAGGAGAAGATGGAATTATTTGGTTCCGTTGGCAAGGCCTGAAAAAATATAAAAAACTACTTGCCTTTTTAGGAAAAGTGAGTTATACTGACAGGCGTAGATAAGAACGAGGACGTTCCAAGGTGTCTTGGGGTGTCCTCTTTTTTTCAGGAAAGGAAGGAATTATGAGCACAGATTTATTCAACGTAGCGGATATTTTTGGAGAAAATGTATTTAATGATACAGTCATGCAGGCACGTCTGCCGAAGAAAGTATACAAAAATCTGAAGAAAACGATTGAAGAGGGGAAGGAACTGGATCTTGAGACCGCGGATGTGATTGCCCACGAGATGAAGGAATGGGCGATTGAAAAGGGCGCTACTCATTATACGCACTGGTTTCTGCCGCTGACAGGAGTGACGGCTGAGAAGCATGATTCATTTATTTCCGCGCCTCTGCCGAGCGGAAAGATTCTGATGAGCTTTTCCGGAAAAGAACTGATCAAGGGAGAACCGGACGCATCCTCATTCCCGTCGGGAGGTCTTCGCGCGACATTTGAGGCGAGAGGCTATACGGCATGGGATTGTACTTCTCCGGCATTCGTGAGACAGGATGCGGCGGGTGCTACACTCTGCATCCCGACGGCATTTTGCTCGTATACGGGGGAAGCGCTGGATCAGAAGACACCTCTCTTAAGGTCCATGGAAGCAATCAACGTACAGGCGCTCAGACTCCTTCGTTTATTTGGAAATACGACCTCGAAAAAAGTAACTCCGTCCGTAGGACCGGAACAGGAATATTTCCTGGTAGATGCGGAGAAGTTCGAACAAAGAAAAGACCTGATCTATACCGGACGTACCCTGTTCGGCGCCATGCCTCCGAAGGGACAGGAGCTGGACGATCACTATTTCGGGACGATCCGTCAGAGAATCGCGGGATTCATGAGGGATGTCAATATCCAGTTGTGGAAGGTTGGCGTGACGGCCAAGACACAGCACAATGAGGTGGCTCCGGCACAGCATGAGCTGGCTCCGATCTACGCGGAGGCGAATATTGCCGTAGACCACAACCAGATTGTGATGCAGACACTGAAAAGAGTCGCGTGCCAGCATGGGATGAAGTGTCTGCTTCATGAAAAGCCGTTTGCAGGAGTCAATGGTTCCGGTAAGCACAACAACTGGTCGATCACGACGGACGACGGCATCAATATGCTGGATCCGGGAAAGACGCCTCATGAAAATACGCAGTTCCTTCTGGTATTGGCGTGTATCCTGAGAGCAGTGAACAAGCACGCGGATCTGCTCCGTGAGTCAGCGGCAGATCCGGGAAATGACCACAGGCTCGGGGCAAATGAAGCACCTCCGGCAATCATCTCTATTTTCCTGGGAGAGCAGCTTGAGGATGTGATGGAACAGCTGATCAGTACCGGGGAAGCGACCCACAGCCTGAAGGGCGGTAAGCTCCAGACCGGTGTTACGACACTGCCGGATCTGTCCAAGGATGCTACGGACCGGAACAGGACTTCACCGTTCGCGTTTACCGGGAATAAATTTGAATTTCGTATGGTTGGCTCTCGGGATTCCATCGCGAATCCGAATATCGTACTGAATACCATTGTTGCGGAAGCATTCGCGGATGCATGCGATGTTCTGGAAAAGGCAGACGATTTTGACATGGCAGTGCATGATCTGATCAAAGCATATATGAACGAGAACCAGAGAATCGTATTCAACGGAAACGGGTATTCTGACGAATGGGTAAAGGAGGCCGAGAGAAGAGGGCTTCCGAATATCAAATCCATGGTGGAAGCGATTCCGTCGATCACCACGGACAAGGCAGTCGCATTATTTGAAAGATTCAATGTATTTACAAAGGCAGAGCTGGAGTCCCGTGCGGAGATCCAGTATGAGACTTATGCAAAGGCAATCAATATAGAAGCCCGAACCATGATTGATATGGCAAGCAAGCAGATCATTCCGGCAGTCATGGGATATACGAAGACGCTGGCAGATACGATCCTCTCGGTAAGGGAAGCAGGGGCTGATACAAGTGTACAGGCCGAACTGCTGACAGAGGTCTCGGCATTACTGAAAGAGACAAAGGAAGCTTTGAAGACTCTGATGCAGGTGACAGAGGAAGCTGCCGCGAAAGAAGAAGGAACTGTACAGGCAAACTACTATCATTCGGACGTATTCCCGGCAATGGAGGCTCTGAGGGCTCCTGTGGATAAGCTGGAAATGATCGTGGACAAAGAGATATGGCCGATGCCGTCTTACGGCGATCTGATTTTTGAAGTGTAAGGTGTAAGGAACTGGCACAAAATAATTCCAGCTGTGACTCAGGATAAATCTCCATATACAAGGCGGCGGAATGAGGCGTACTGGGGTACGCCGATTGACAACAACGCAGTATATGGAGATTTAGACGAGTCAAAGTTGTAAGTTATTTAGGGACAGTTCCTAAATTAGAGAGGACGTTTTTCTAAAGAAGAACGTCCTTTTAAAACAGGAGGCACAGGATGCATAATTATACAAGAAAAGATATTCTGGAGCTGGTAGAGGACGAAGATGTCGGATTTATTCGTCTTCAGTTTACTGACATTTATGGAACGATGAAGAATATGGCAGTGACCGTAAGCCAGCTGAAAAAGGCAATGAATCATGAGTGTATGTTCGATGCCTCTCCTATCCGGGATTTTCCGGGGGCAGGAGAGTCAGATCTGTATCTGTATCCGGACCTGCATACATTTGAGATCTTTCCGTGGCGTCCCCAACAAGGAAAGGTGGCCAGGCTGATCTGCGATATACACTGTCCGGACGGTTCTCCATGCGAGAGTGATCCGCGCCAGGTTCTGAAAAGGGTGCTGTCCGAGGCGGCGGAGATGGGATATACCATGAAGGTGGGGCCGGAATGTGAGTTTTTCCTGTTTCATCTGGATGAGAGCGGCCTGCCTACGACACTGACCCATGAACAGGGAGGTTATTTTGATGTGGGACCTCTGGATCTGGGGGAAAACGCGCGCCGCGATATGGTTCTGACATTGGAGGAAATGGGTTTTGTGATCGAATCCTCCTACCATGAAAGCGCACCGGCTCAGCATGAGATTGATTTTCAGTTTGATGAGGCCCTTGCCACGGCGGATAATATTATGACCTTCCGAATGGTCGTCAAGACGATTGCGAAACGGCACGGCCTTCACGCGACTTTTATGCCGAAACCGAAGACGGAGGTGGCCGGTTCCGGAATGCATTTAAATGTATCTCTTCATAAGGACGGGAAAAATATTTTTCGGGACGACGAGGATCCAAACGGGATCAGCCAGGAAGCGTATTATTTTATGGGAGGACTGATGAAGCATATGCAGGCCATCACCTGTATCACCAATCCTACGGTGAATTCTTATAAAAGGTTTGTTCCGGGATATGAAGCCCCGGTCTATCAGGGCTGGTCTGCAAGTACCCGAAGCCCATTGCTTAGAATTCCGCCTGTGCGCGGGGAGCATGCCCGGGTGGAGCTGAGGAGTCCGGACTCTTCTGCGAATCCGTATCTGGCGTTCGCCGTAGTGCTGGCCGCCGGACTGGATGGAATCAGGAACAAGATCCTGCCGCCGGAAGGGGTTGACAGGAATATTCAGGCAATGACCGATGCGGAGCGGGAAGCGCTGCAGATCGAGAAGCTTCCGGAAAATCTGGGAGAAGCGGTCAAAGAACTGGAGAAAGACAGCTATATCCAGGAGGTTCTTGGGAAGGAATTGGCCTCCAAGATTATCGCGGCCAGAAAGCAAGAATACCAGGAGTACTGCATGCAGGTGACAGACTGGGAGATTTCCGGTTATTTGTACAAAATATGATCCTGGGTATGAGAGAATGCCGTGAAGGAACCGGCAATGGGGGAACAGGCTGGGGGGTGAGCAGACATGATCCGGATGATCATTGTATTTCCTAAGATGGAGATCGGGATAAATATCCGCAATATCCTGAACCGAAACGGAATGGATGTGGCCGAAGTGTGTACGACCGGAGCCCAGGCGCTTCAGTGCGCGGATATCATGGAGGAGGGAATTGTTATCAGCGGATACAGGATGAAGGACATGATATATGCGGAGCTTCGGGAATGTCTGCCGGATACATTTGAAATGCTGCTGATCGCCTCCCCGGACAAATGGAGCAACGGTCTGGCAGAAGGGGTTGTAGGTCTGTCTATGCCGCTGAAGGTCTATGACCTGCTCAACAGTATAGAAATGATGTGTCAGGGGATACGGCGCCGGAGGAAGAAACGGCGGGAGGCGGCGAAGAATCGGAGTCCGGAGCAAAGGGCTGTGATCGCGGAGGCAAAAGCACTCCTGATGGAGCGCAACCATATGACAGAGGACGAAGCACACCGGTATCTGCAGAAAAGCAGTATGGACAGCGGGACAAATATGCTGGAAACCGCACAGATGGTATTGACGATTATGAAGGAAACGGTGTAAAGTATACTGTGCGCCAGATAAATCTGCCGCACAGTATACTTTGATGCGCACTGCCATATGAGGAACTATGCCGCTTTGCGGCTGTGGCTGGCGCGATACTCACGGCAGATTTCATCGGCCATGAGTATAATTAAGAAAAGCCGTAATGCTTTCTGAAAAACCGGATTTACGGTACGGCGAGGAGAGTGGATATGAAGTTTACAAAAATGCAGGGCCTGGGAAATGATTATGTGTATGTGAACTGTTTCGAGGAGACAGTGGAGAATCCATCGGAGACAGCGGTGCGGATCAGTGACCGACATTTTGGAGTGGGAGCCGACGGGCTGATTCTGATTCGGCCGTCAGAAGAGGCAGATTTTGAGATGGAGATGTACAATGCGGATGGCTCCCGCGGGGAGATGTGCGGCAATGGGATTCGATGCGTGGCAAAGTATGTCTATGACTACGGCCTGACGGATAAGACTCATATTTCCATTGCAACACTGGGCGGAATCAAATATCTGGACCTCATGGTGGAAGAGGGAAAGGTAAAGCTGGTGAAGGTGGATATGGGAAGCCCGATCCTGGAAGCGGCGAAGATCCCGATCAAGGGAAAAGGAGAGCGGATCTTGAATGAAGAGATTCGGGTGGACGGTATGGAATACCGTATCACAGGCGTATCCATGGGCAATCCGCATGCAGTGGTTTTTCTGGAGGATGTGAAAAATCTGGAGATCGAAAAAACAGGACCGCTGTTCGAGCATCATGAATGTTTCCCTAATCGGGTGAATACGGAGTTCGTCCATGTCCTGGACAGGAAGCATGTGGAGATGCGTGTCTGGGAACGGGGCTCCGGAGAGACTCTTGCCTGTGGTACCGGTGCCTGCGCGGTGGCGGTAGCCTGTGTGCTGAACGGGCTGACAGAGGATGAAGTCACAGTGAAGCTGCTGGGCGGAGAACTACAGATCCGATGGGATCGTGAGAAGGATACCGTATATATGACCGGTCCGGCTGAGACGGTTTTTGAAGGAGAGTGTATTTATGTTTAAGATCAATGAGAACTATCTGAAACTTCCGGGAAGTTATTTATTTTCCACGATCGGTAAGAAGGTGGCGGCCTATACCGAGGCAAATCCGGATAAATCGATCATCCGCCTGGGAATCGGCGATGTGACGCAGCCGCTGGCACCCGCGATCATTGATTCTCTGCACAGCGCGGTAGATGAGATGGGGAAGGCAGAGACATTTCGCGGGTATGCCCCTGATCTGGGCTATGAATTTCTGCGCAGCGCCATGGCAAAAAATGACTATCAGGCGCGGGGATGCGATATCTCAGCGGATGAGGTGTTCATTTCCGACGGAGCGAAATGTGATTCCGGAAATATTCAGGAAATTTTCAGCCTGGACAATAAGATCGCGGTCTGTGACCCGGTCTATCCGGTCTATGTGGATACCAATGTCATGGCAGGAAGAACCGGGAGCTATGATTCGGCTACGGAGACCTGGAGCGATGTAATCTATATGCCTTGTACGGCAGAGAATGGTTTCGCGCCGGAGCTGCCGAAAGAAACACCGGATATCATCTATCTGTGTTTCCCGAACAATCCTACCGGTTCCACAATCACGAAAGCGCAGCTTCAGGAGTGGGTGGATTATGCCAATAAGAACGGTGCCGTGATTATTTACGATGCCGCATATGAAGCATATATATCCGAAGAGGATGTGCCCCATACGATCTATGAGTGTGAAGGGGCAAGAACCTGTGCGATCGAGCTTCGCAGTTTTTCAAAGAATGCCGGATTTACCGGAGTGCGTCTGGGAGCCACCATCATTCCGAAGGAATTGAAATGCGGGGAGGTCATGCTTCACTCCTTGTGGGCAAGGCGTCACGGCACAAAATACAACGGCGCGCCGTACATCGTACAGAAAGCCGGGGAGGCTGTGTATTCCGAAGCCGGAAAGGCTCAGCTTGCCCAGCAGGTGGCTTATTATATGAACAACGCGAGGGTGATCCGCCAGGGCCTTGCGGATGCCGGCTATACGGTGTCAGGGGGAATCAATGCTCCTTATATCTGGCTGAAAACGCCTGGGAAGATGACATCCTGGGAATTCTTCGACCATCTGCTTGAGACGGCAGGCGTGGTCGGGACGCCGGGATCCGGATTCGGGCCAAGCGGAGAAGGATATTTCCGCCTGACTGCATTCGGAAGCTATGAAAATACCGTGGCCGCGATCGAGCGGATCAAGCAGGCAGGGTGATTGGTCGGGGTGTGACATGTAACTGAAAATAACAGAGAGTGTGGGATTCTTTGTTTTTTAGTTGTAAGGCGGCGGGAATTTTGGTAAAATACTTATACACTGTCGTAAAAATCTGATTGTTTTTTAAGAGAGGAGTAAGTATGGAACAGAAAGAATTTTTGGAGCAGGTAGGAAAACTAATTACTGATAATCCGGCAAAGTTTATCAAGATCAGAGCCGCCTTGGATGATATCTTCGAAGGCCATTCGCTGGACAGCGCAAAAGCGATCAGTGACCGTGAATTCGAAAAAATCAAATACAAATTCGAGGACATTGACGTTCCGTTCATCTGGTGTAATAACAAGGAAGCAGTCTATCAACTGTACAAGGCTGTCAAACACTACCGTGAGCAGTCCAGAAAACGTGAGCAGCGCGAGGCGGCCAAGAAGAAGCCTGCAAAAGCCAAAAAGGGCCTGTTCGGTCTGTTTGGTTAGGAGAAATAAGCAGGGATGTCGGTAAAGAAGGACATTGGTGAACAAACAAGAAAGAGAAAGGGACTGTCGGGAAATAGATAGTCCCTTTTCTTGTTCTATAGGAAACTTCTCCGAATTTTCCTATAGAACAAAACCCTCCGGGGGATGCGCACTGCGGCGTACAAGGTAGATGTCGCTATGCGACCGCCGCAGGCGCGAGTTTCGCAAGCGAAACTCTTTGTTCTTCTATAGGAAACTTCTCCGAATTTTCCTATAGAAGAACAACCCTCCGGGGGATGCGCACTACGCGCATAAGGAAAATGGCTGCTTCCGCAGCCGCGCTTTGGCGCGCGTGTGCGTCAAGACGCACACTTTTCTTGTATGATACTCATGGACGATGAAATCTGCCGTGAGTATCGCGCCAGCCGCAGCCGCAAAGCGGCATAAATTCCTTGTGCGGCTGTGCGCATCATGTTATACTGCATGGCAGATTTATCTGACGTGCAGTATATATTATGAAACGGGAGGAATGATTCATGGAGTTATATACATATCGGCTGATTCTTCGGCCCTGGCATATAGATGATGCGGAAAATCTGTATCACTATGCTAAGAACCCCAGTGTCGGCCCGGTGGCAGGATGGCCGGTCCATACGAGCGTTGAAAACAGCCGGGAAATCATAAAAACGGTATTTGCCGAGAAAGAAACATATGCCGTATGCCTGAAGACAGATAATCAGGCTATTGGATGTGTCGCTATTACAGTCGGCGCACGGAGCAATATGAAACTTCCGGATGACGAAGGCGAAATCGGATATTGGATCGGGGAACCGTTCTGGGGGCAGGGGCTGATTCCGGAAGCATGTGCGGAGCTTATACGCCATGGTTTTGAGGATTTAAAACTGAAAAGACTGTGGTGCGGGTACTTTGAGGGTAATGAGAAGTCCAGGCGCGCACAGGAAAAATGTGGGTTTGTTTACCACCATACTAATAAAGACATGCATTGGGAACTGATGGACGATATCCGAACGGAACACGTTACCGTATTGGAACCAATAACAGGGCGATTTGGCGGGGAAAATCATAAAAGTGGATATTGTATCATCCGAAGCATGCTAAAGCATGAAATTTCTCTGCTAAAAGACTTTTTGTATGAAGCGATATTTATTCCGGAAGGAGACAAGCCGCCTGCAAGGGATATTGTTGAACGGCCGGAATTGAGGGTGTATACGGACGGTTTTGGCAGGCAGAAGGGGGATAACTGCTTTGTGGCAGATGTAGGCGGACAGGTAATCGGCGCAGTGTGGACAAGGATCATGGACGATTATGGCCATATAGATAATGATACGCCGTCCTTTGCCATTTCACTGTATCCGGAATACCGTGGGCAGGGCATTGGAACGCAGTTGATGAAAAGGATGCTTGAATTGTTGAAAACACAGGGATATAGGAAGGCGTCATTGGCTGTGCAGAAAGCAAATTATGCAGTAAAGATGTATCTTGAGGTTGGTTTTGAGATAGCTACTGAAGATGAGGAAGAGTATATTATGGTATGCGTGTTATAAATATATCGTCTTTGATGATTGAGTATTGACAAAATGCCATCACAAAGAAAGTGCATTTTGGGAATTGGCAAAATTTAAACGCCCCACTCACCAGATCAGCTTCCATACGATAGCAGCCCTACAGACAATTCGATTGATCGGCGAGGAAAAAGTATACGGATAAAGAATAACAGTGCACTGTTTTTTGTTCTATAGGAAACTTCTCCGAATTTTCCTATAGAACAAAAACCCTCCGGGGGATGCGCACTGCGGCGTACAAGGTAGATGTCGCGGTGCGACCGCCGCAGGC
>VSNK01000168.1 GCA_009774255.1 Faecalicatena sp. | reverse complement strand
CGACGACTGGGTCGTCCCGAATTTTTTTGAAGTGTTGATGTTAGCAGCGGAAAAAGAAAACGCAGATATGGTAACAACAAACGTAACTGTTGATACGGAAAGTGGCTCCATGATTTCCAGGAGTGCGGTTGTAAATGGAAGCTATACGCAGGAGGAGATAGAAAAATATATTTTTCCTTGTATGGTTTATGATGATATTGAGAGAAAGCCCGGGATTTTTGCGTATCTTTGCGCAAAGGTATTGAAACGGGAACCGTTATTGGATAGTATTACTGATCTGGACACCCATCTGGCATATGGAGAGGATGGCGCGATCGTATTTCCGTTTCTGGCAGGAATCAGTAAGTTGGTGGTAACCGATTATCCCGGATACCACTATGTCCAGCATGATGCAAGTGTGACGCACCGCTTGGATCCGGATATGTTCCGTAATGTTTCTTATCTGGAAAAATATTTAAAAACAAAATTCCAAAAGATGGGAAAATATGCATTGGTCGAAACACAGATCCATTATTTTATAAGAGATCTGCTGTTCCGGATTATTGAAGCTGATTATGAAGTGAATTGCGGAAGGATTCTTTGTGTCCCACCTTATGAAATCATTCCGCGAAGCAGCAAACTAGTGATCTATGGGGCAGGAAAGGCCGGGAAGGAGTTCGTCAGGCTGTTTCTTCAGACTCATTATGCGGAAGTAACGGCATGGGTAGATCAGAAATTTGGAAGGGAACTATATTCTTATCAAATAGAAAACCCGGAAAGTATCAAAGAGAAAGAATATGATTATGTGCTGATTGCTCTTACTGATGAAAAAAAGGCTTACGAAGTTAAGGAATATTTACATAGTATCGGTATTGAGGACAAAAAGATTCTGTGGAAAGAGATTAACTGGGGATGAAATGCGCCATGGAAAGGCAGGCAGTCAGGAATATAAATAACGGAAAAAGTATGGACGTATATGGAAATTGTATGGGGATATTGGCAAGTAGAAATACAAAAGACGGAGAACCAAGGTGGACAATAAAAACAATATAAACGAATTATACAAACTAAATCCCAAGTTTTCCACTCCTAAAAAGAAATGTATCTTCGGAACCGGAATGCATGCAAGACAGACATATGTAGACCTGTCTGCACAGGGGGTAAGGATTGATTATTTTGTGGACATGGAAGTCTCTGACTCGGAAGCATCCTACATGGGTCTCCCCCTGATCAGCGAGGAAAAATTAAAAGAACTTAATGCCAGCGTGATCATTGCTTCAACTTCATGGGAGGACATTTCCGAAAGATTGACACAGCAGGGAATCACAGACCTATATGTTGATCTGCACAGATATGGAGAGGTAGAGGTACAGGACGGCTATCTGTGCTCTGTCGGAAAATACAGCATGGAACGGGACACCTTATATATCCTGTGCCCGGCAGGGATCGGCGATACCCTCTATGCTGCGGCATTTGCCAGAGCGACAAAAGAATACCGCAGTATGGAACACGTCTGCCTGATTACCAAAGTCAGCCATGCCTGTATCGGAGATTTTTTTGAAGGTGTGGATGAAGTGATCGCCTCTAGTCAGTTGACAGAACAATTAGATTTATATTCGATCGCGACCAAAACCTGGTATTTGAAAAATTATATTTACGGACATTTTAAGAAGAACCTGTGCCAGACTTTTGATAACGAGTATACGGAAAATAAGAATCTTCCCATATTGAGCTACTACAAAAGGCTGATTCTTAGAATTCCGTATAAAAGCAGGCCGGATTCTTTTCACTGCGAATTAAGGGATATAGCGAAAAGCCAGATTGCAGAAATGATGGGAAAAAACAAACAGTTTGCCATTCTGATGCCCTATGCAAATACAGCTAAAATGCTGCCGGTGGAACTCTGGGAGAAATGTGCGGATTTATTGATAAACGACGGTTATTGTGTCTATACAAATGTCAAGGATGCGGCCGAACAGGCAATTGCCGGCACATTGCCGCTCTGCGAAGGGATCTATGATATGGCAGGAATCTGTAAGCAGGCAGAATTGACCATATCGGTACGAAACGGCATGTGTGATGTGCTGGCGATGAGCAAAGCACCCTTGATCATCCTGGATACAGATAAAGATTTTTATGAAAAATGGAATACAAAGCCATTAAATCAGAATGTCGTACATGTCAAATGCTTTGAAACTGAGACGGAAGATATATGGCAGGAAGTTCTTTATCAATATAAAAGGTTCAGAAGCAGATAAAAAAATATTTGTGGAAACATAAATAGCGGAAAATCATTAAGAAAGAGAGAAATTATGAAAGCTATATTATACGGCATCGGCGGATATTTGGAGGCACACAGATATTTATTGCCTGGGGATTTAGAAATTGTAGCCTACGGGGACAGCACGGAAGAAAAGAGTACAAAACGGACGGGAAAATTGCTGAATGGAAAGCCGATCGTGTCTCCGGCAGAAATCGAGTCAATGGAGTTTGACAAGTTAATCATCTGTACGGATTATGGTCTGAGTAACCGTATATATAAAATCTTAAAAGAATATGATATCGCTTATGATAAATTTCTATTCCTGTGCAGGGAGGAACCCATCCTTTTTCCTGTGAATGCGGAGGGAAAATGGAACTATCGCATCCTGCCGGATAAAACAATAGAATCTCATTTCGGAGAAGTGGTCATTCATGAAAAGGGCGGAACGGACCATGATACGGTGGTGGAGATATTTGGGGAAAATACGTATGCTGTCAATCTTTTGCCCGAAACTGTCGTTATAGATATGGGAATGAATATCGGGGCGGCGTCCCTTTATTTCGCAGGCAATAAAAATGTGGTGCACGTCTATGGTTTTGAGCCGTTTCCGGATACATACGGCAGGGCGTGTGAGAATATCGCACGGAACCCGGAATGGATCAGCAATAAGATTTCAACATACAATATTGCGATTGCTGATAAGGAAGGTGAACAGCAAGTTTCTGTTCAAACAGAGAATACGGGCTGGAGAAATATTTTTTTAAAAGGCGCGGACGAGGGAGCCATCCGGATAAAATGCAGGGCAGCGAAAGATGTAGTGCAGGAGATCATAGACAGGGGAGAGGGAAAGCGGTATGTACTGAAAATTGATACGGAAGGCTCAGAATTTTTGATTTTCTCTTCTTTGTCAGAAGCAGGTATCTTCCATGATATAGATGCAATTGTTATGGAATACCATGCCAATCCTGCGCCTCTTATTAAGATTTTGGAACAGTATGGTTTCCGGTATTCCATACAGGGAAGAGGAAGGATAGGAGTTATAACCGCCTTCAGACAATGATTCTAGTGGAGAGGTAAGCGTTATGGAAAATACTATGCGAAAGAATGGAAATAATAGAATATCCGATTTTGCTGCCTCCTGCAGACATGTATATATTTATGGTGCCGGCAACTTCGGCCGGGGATATTTTGACATCTTACAGCATAGTGGTCAGGATGCAGACGGCTTCATTGTGACTGAAAAGCGCAGCAGCGAATATATAGGAAAACCAATCTATTCCATTAATGAGATTTCTAAACTGATTTCAGCAGAGGATGGAATTATACCGGCCTATACAAATTCAAATATCCCGGAAATAGAAAAACGCTTTGTAAATATAAAGCCCAGGATACTGGATTTTGATCATAAGCAGATGCTCTGCCTGGAGAACGAACTTCATTTTTCGCCGCTTATTAACAGGCTGGATCAGGAATTCCCGGATTTGAAAAAAGAAATTGACAAGTCAGAATGGAAACGTATCCTCATCGTTCGTCTGGATGCAATCGGCGATACCATTTTTACGACTCCGTTTATCCGCGAACTGAGAAAGAATTTTCCGGAAAGCCATATATCCGCAGTGGTAAGGAAGCAAAACGAAAAGCTCCTTGAAAATTGTCCGTATATAGATGAATTGTTTTTATATGAAAGTGAATTACTGGATGGGGAACTGGCGGACCAATGCCGGAATTATTCGGAGCTTTCTATAAAAATCAGAGACTTTGCGAACCAGAACTTCAAGAATAAAAAGTTTGATGTTGTGTTCTTCCCGAGAGAATTGTTATGCGGCAGAAATACCATAGATGAACTGCTGATTGCGTATTACAGTCGCGCGAGGTATCGAATCGGACGAATTCTGACAAATGAGCCGGATAAACAGCAGCTCTGTGAGATGCTGAAGGACAGCTTCACGTTGATCAGTAATCCAATAGTACCCATGCATGAAGCAGCTTATGCGCTGGATATGTTGCGGCGATGCGGCTGCACTGTTGAGGATGAGCGGATGGAACTCTGGACAAGCCCGCAGAGTGAGGAACGGGTTGACCGAATTTTTGAAGAATACGGCGTGGAAGGACACCAGTCCCTGATCGCGCTGGGGATTGTGGCAAGTGTAGATACCAGGACGTGGAAGGCTGAAAATTATGACAACATTGTTCGGTATTATGGGCAGCAATACGGCAAAGAAATCAGATTCATGATCATGGGCGGGGGTGATGCCGAAAGTGCGGCCGGGAAAATAGACAATACGTATGGGAACCTGATCAACCTGGCTGGCAGGACAGACTTAAATGAGACAGCGGCATGTATGAAAAGGTGCAACCTGTATGTGGGATCGAATACAGGGCTATTGCATTTTGCATCTGCGTACGGGGTTCCGTCGGTTACGATATACAGTGAATTATCGGACGGAAAACCTACGGACGGGGACAGCCCGCTTCGGATGGGCGCATGGAAGGTGCCGCATATAGATCTGGTGCCGCCTGCCGGATTAGACGGCTGTCATGGCGTATGCCGGATGAGTTTTTCCCACTGTATCAACCAGATATCGCCGGAGCAGGTAATTGCTGCAATCAATCAGATTCTGGTTCCGAATAAAAAAACGTGAAATGAGTGAAAGTGTTATAGCGGAGCCGAAGAAAGGATGTTGCAGTCCACCGATTAAACGGCATTAATCTTACCTGGGTTTCGCGGCAAAGCATATACGAAAATACTCAAAAATAAACAGAGGGAGAGATTGCCTGTGAATGAACATTCCTATCAATATTTGTTCCCATATGAGAAAGTTCCGTTTCATTCGAAGATCCTGATCTACGGCGCAGGAACCCTGGGACAGGATTATCTGCGCCAGATGCGGCTGACCCAATATTGCGAGGTCATTGCGATAGCGGACAGGAATTACAGCCAGTATCCGCCGATGATTGTTCCTGTGATTTCACCGGAACAGATTCATGAATTTACATTCGATTATGCTGTGGTAGCACTCCGGATGGCCGCCGCCTTTCATGAGGTAAAACGCCTCCTGAAGAAAGAGTCCGTACCGGAAGAAAGAATTGTCTGTATCTTTGAAAGGGAAGAGATTACGGAACCCATATTTAAAGAACAGGCTCCGGCAGCACATTTACTGGCAGAATATTCATCGGCAGAACATTTCTCGGCGGAATGTTCATCGGTAGAATGCCCATCGACGGAATGTTTATCGACAGAACATTCAACAGTGAAAGAACCTGCTTTTTCAAAGACTCCGTTTTCCATTGCGATACTTGCGACCGGCGGTTTTGGGGATATGGTAATCCAGAAACGTTTTGTTATGGAACTGATCCGCCTGGCTCCGGAGTGCAGGATTGATTTTTATAATATAAAGGCGATTGGCCTGTTAAAACATTTATATGCGGATTCCCCAAATGTGAACCTGGTGATACCGGATTTGGGAAGCAGGTACAGAGACAATTATAAAAACTATTCCCTCGCCCTGACGATTGAGGCATGCCATTTTATCAAAGTGGACAAGTGGGAGAGGCAGAATTATATCACAGAGAAAAATATTGCAGAGAAAAAAGCCATAAATCCCGAATTTGTCCGGAGCATAGATAAGCTGAAATCAGAAACGGACAAAGAAGAGGTTTCCATTTCCACGCCTGCCCATCTGACCATGATCAGGCGGGCATACCAGGGGCTGAATGCGTATTCCGGGTTTAATTATAATGGGGCGTTTTATATCAGGGATAAAAATGTTTCCATACCGTTAGAACCTGAATGGGAACTGGAATTCAGGAAGCTTGGATTGAACCGGTATATCACGGTCAATTCCGGGAACGGCGACTGTGCGGATGGAAGTAAGGTCGCAAAATCCTGGAGCAAAGAAAAATTTGAGAGATTGATCTGCCTTTTTAAAAAGAAATATCCACAGATACAGATGGTTCAGCTCGGGGCGGCTGATTCGGTCAAACTCCGTGGCGTGGATCGCTGGGTGCTGGGTGCTGATTTCCGGCTGTCCGTGCATTTATTAAAGAATGCGATGCTCCATATTGACATTGAAGGCGGGCTTGTACATATCGCGACGCAGTTGGGGACAAAGTGTGTCGTGCTCTTCGGCCCCACAGTAAAAGAGTATTACGGATATGAGCAGAATACGAATATACAGGCCGGGAACTGCCGCAATTGCTGGGGGCTGTATTCCGACGTAAACAGGTGCGCCCGGGGGCTTGAGGAACCGGTCTGTATGTCCTCCATTACACCGGAAATGGTGATGGGACATGTTGATAAATATATTACTGCATTGAAAAGGGAGGGGCATCGTCATGTCGGATAAAAAAATATTAGTGGTCGGCGATGTGATGCTGGATATCTATCATTTTGGAAGAGTAGACCGAATCTCCCCGGAGGCTCCGGTACCGGTTTTTCTTGAAACCGGACAGGAGAAGTATGTCCCGGGCGGCGCCGCGAATGTGGCGGTAAATATAGCGGCAATCGGTGTGGATGTGGAACTGTGCGCTGTTGTGGGAAGGGATGAGGCGGCTGAAAAGTTAAAGGCACTGCTTAAAGAACAAAATGTAGGGATACATATGCTGTGTGAAAATCGGGAGCGCCGGACCACAAAGAAGCTGCGTTATATCGGCCCGAACCATCAGCAGATCCTCCGCGCGGACACCGAGGATGTCAGCGAAGTCTCATATGAAGTCGTGGCAGATAAACTGCGCGAAGCTTCCGATCATATAGACCAATACGGCCTGTTCCTGCTCTCCGATTACAGGAAAGGGCTTTTGACAGAAGAAATCACACAGGCATTGATCCGATTGGCAAATGATAACGAGATTCCGGTCTTCGTTGACGTAAAAGATAAAAATTTTCTAAAATACCGCAATGCGGCACTGTTAAAGCCCAACAGGAAAGAGCTTGCCGAATTGACCGAGATGCCTGCGGATACGAGGGAAGAGGTTATAAAAGCGGCAGGATTTTTGTGCAAAAAAGCTTCCTGCAGATACGTCCTGACAACTCTCGGGGCAGAGGGGATGCTCCTTGTGGAGCAGGATTATGCTTCAAAAGAAGTAAATGAAGAAAAAAGTGCGGTCAGGGAAGAAAAAGAAGCAAATGAATCCGAAAGTGTGGCCAGGGAAGAAAAAAAAGCAAATGAATCCAAAAGCACGGCCAGGAAAGTGAAAGAAGTCAAAAGCGCAGCAAAAGAGGTGTATGATGTGACAGGTGCGGGGGATACGTCAATCGCATATCTGGCGGCGGAAGTGGTTCTTGGGAAAGAGCTTACGGAGGCCATGGAGATCGCGAATTATGCTGCCGGAATCCAGGTATCTAAGGTGGGTACCAGTATCGTATACCCGGAGGAAGTTGCCGCAGCGATGGGGCAGTCGGATCAAGCAGGGGAAGAGGGAAGCAGCCTGAATGGCAGGAGCAGGAAGGAAAATGTGGAAACAGGACAACCGGATCAAGTAGAGAAAAAAGAGGAAGAAAAATGGCTGGATTTTTATGCGCCAGGCGGGCTTGACAGATTAAAAGAGAAGCAGCAGAAGGGCTGTAAAATTGTTTTTACAAACGGTTGTTTTGACATTCTCCACGCAGGACATATTGCATACCTCAGGGAAGCAAAAAAGCTGGGGGATATCCTGGTAGTAGGAGTGAATACGGATGAGTCCGTAAAAAGATTAAAGGGAGACAGCAGGCCGATCAATACGCTGGAAGACCGGCTGCTGTTGCTGTCCGCACTGGAAATCGTAGACTATGTAGTTCCTTTCGGCGAGGATACGCCTTTAGAACTGATCAAAAAGACCGGGCCTGACGTACTTGTGAAGGGCGGAGATTACCGGATTGACACGATTGTCGGAGCAGAGGAAGTATTGGAACGGGGCGGAGAGGTTCAAAGTCTGCCCTTTATCGCGGGAAAGTCCACGACCGGGATTTTAGAGAAATTGTAATGGTTCGGAAACAATGTCATTAATTTAAGCTGTCAAAGGAACCTGTGCCCGTTCAGAACATGCACAAATATGCGCTATATCAGCATGGTAAGGAGTTGTAGGAAAATAATACAACTCCTAAGGTCTTAAGTGAATGATATTGGGTTCTGAACAGTCACGAAAAAATACAGAAGGGATGATCAGCAATGAAAATCATAAATGAACGCATCCGGGAAAGTATTGATGTAAAACAAAAAATGATCGAAGACGAAGAGATTCCTGCTCTGATTAAAAAAGCGGCCGGTCTGATAAAGGTTTCCTTAGGAAGCCAAGGAAAGATTCTATTCTGCGGAAACGGAGGTTCGGCGTCGGACGCGCTGCATCTTGTGGGCGAGATCGTCGGAAGATTTCAGAAGGAGCGGAAATCCCTGGCCGCCATATCTTTGAATGCGGACATTGCAGCCATGACTTCGATTGCAAATGACTACGGATATGATTTTGTTTTTTCAAGGGCAGTAGAGGGGCTGATGAAGCCGGAGGATGTCCTGGTTGGAATCAGTACCAGTGGGAATTCGGAAAATGTTTACCAGGCCATTCTGAAAGCGAAGGAAATCGGCGGGCATACGGTTGCACTTCTTGGAAAAAGCGGTGGAAAGATTAAAGATAAGGCGGATATTGCGATTGTCGTGCCGAGTGACTGTACGGCGAGGATCCAGGAGGCGCATATCATGATCGGGCATATCATATGCGAGCTGGTGGAGGAATGAAAGGCTTAAAACCGGCAGTATTTCTGGATCGGGACGGCACGGTCAATGTGGAGAAGGGATATTTATATAAAATAGAAGATTTTGAATATCTGGATGGAGCAGTAGAAGGGTTAAGGCAGCTTTGTGCCTGGGGATATTCGCCCGTAATTATTACAAACCAGTCGGGGATTGCCAGAGGGTATTACGGCGAAGAGGATTTTTGTAAGCTGACAGACTGGATGCTGTCCGATTTGGAAGAGAAGGGCATCCGTATAGAAGGAGTATATTACTGCCCTCATCATCCGGAGGGCCGGCTTGAAAAGTATACGAAAATCTGTAAATGCAGGAAACCAAAGACAGGATTGTTTTATCAGGCAGCAGCCGAACTGGGTCTTGACCTGGACAAAAGCATTGCAATTGGAGATAAGCCAAGGGATCTGGCGATCTGCAATGAGACTGCTGTGAAAGGATTTTTGCTTTCCGATGGCAGTGAAAAAATGGGGGGATATCTGGTTTGCAAAAGTTGGGGAGAAATCATAGACCATATGATTCGGCAGGGAAAATGAAGAATGAAAATTATAGACGATATAAACCATTTTTTACAAAAATTTGATCTTGTCCTCCTGATTATGAATGGCAGCGGCGCTGCGGAAAATCTGGCAGAAAACTTTCTGGATTCGGAAGCTCTGCAAAAAGAAGCAAAAAAAGTATTGGTACTTTCCGACCAAAATATTTCTTATGCAAATGCACGTCATCAATACCGCCAGCTTAACAAAGAGGAAATAGATGCAATACAAAATATATATCTCATGTACGATTTTTCCAATCATTTCCGGGTCTTATCAGACAGCCGGCAATATGGCAGCCTGCTGGATTATGTGAGAACAGGGTTCTTGACGATAGAAGATGTTTTTCAAGTAGTTCTTGAATTGTGAGATGCGGTGGATTTGAAAGTAACAAGGATTGAAAGGTGCGGCGGATTTGGAAGCAGCAGGGATTGAAAGGTGTGGTCAATTTACATGCTTTCTGGATTGTGGGGGGGCAAAGTTGGAAGCGAATTATTATAGGGAGATGGCGGAAAATTGCGAAGAGATGGAGCGGCGCGGCTTATTGGAGAATAAACGTATTTTTCTGTTTGGGCACTGTAATGCCACGGAGGAACTGGCGGAACTGCTGGACCAAAAAGGGCATTCTATTGCCGCGATTCTGGATAACAGCAGGGAGAAACATGGCAAGGTATATCATAATATTCCGGTTGTACCGCCGGATTCGATCCTGCCGGAGGATGGGGAGAAAGCGGTTGTGTGTATCGCCGCCAGATTTTATGAGGCCATGCAGGCTCAACTCAGGCGGCTTGGGTTTACCGGGGAAATCCGGAAAATGGTGGATTACAATACCTACGCGGAATATTCGCTCTCGGATGAAACCATTGAGAGGAAATGGAAACGTGTGGAATATGGGAAGTCTGCCGTGCGGGAGCTTGAAAGAAAATATCCGGGGTATTTTCGGATATTCTGTCCTTTTTCCGCGCTGGGCGACCTCTATTTTTGTATGTCTTACCTGCCTTATTTCCTGCGGAAACGCGGCAGGAAAGATTATGTCATGTGCGTAGCAGGCAGCGCCTGTGCGAAGGTTGCGGAACTTTTTGATGATTGTCCGGTCGAGGTCATGGGGCAGAAGAAACTGGATGCCATGATACAGGCGGAATTGTATATGCAGGACAGGGAGGCCTTTATCGCTCACCAGGACAGGCCTTATGTCGTAAATCTTTCCGGCGCCCTGTACAGGAAAAAGATTCCGCTGGAAAAAATCTATTGCTGCGGGGTATTTGGCCTTCCTCAGGATACAGAGCCTGTGGTTCCGGCACGCTGGAATGATTATGCGGACTTAGCGGCTATTGAGAAAGACCGTGCGGTCATACTCTCACCCTATGCAAAATCCGTGACCGCCTTACCGGCGAAGATATGGGAAGATATTATTTTGGATTATCGAAAACGGGGATTTCAGATTTTTACAAATGTTGCAGGGGATGAAACGCCGCTTCCGGGCACAATCGCAATCAGCCCCGGGATCAGCGAGCTGAAATCTGTCGTTGAGCGGGCGGGAACCTTCATCGGCCTCAGAAGCGGCATCTGCGATGTACTCCGGATCGCGGACTGCAGGAAGATCGCGTTATACCCGGACTATAACTACTGCGATACACAGTGGAAAGCGATTGATATGTACGCGATTGATACATTCGAAAATATTGTGGTAAAGGATGATTTTGAATGGAGAAAAAATTAATCTTGTCCACGCTGCCGAAAACATGGATTTTTGACCTGGATGGGACTCTTGTGAAGCACAACGGCTACAAGATGGATGGAAAGGACACATTGCTGGAAGGTGTGAAGGAATATATGCAGTCGATCCCGGCAGAAGATAAAATCGTAATTTTCACGTCAAGAACAGATGATTATAAAGCGGATACAGTACATTTTCTGGAACAAAATGCCGTGAGATATGATGAAATCCTTTTTAATATGCCGATGGGGGAACGGATTGTAGTGAACGACAGGAAACCTTCGGGAATTGAGATGGCGATCGCGATAAACTGTGACAGAGACAGACCGGGTTTGCCGGAGATAGTCAGGGCAAGGTAACAAAGTTAACGAACTCAATCCTCATTGCCGAAGATATACTGTAGAAATAGAAGAGGGCTTACAAATGAATTTTGAACTAATGGCATCCATGATGTGTGCCGACTATGGAAATCTGGAAAAAGAAGTGAAGAATCTGGAAGAGGGAGGCATTGATTCTTTCCACATTGATATTATGGACGGGCGCTATGTCCCCAATTTTGCCATGTCATTGAATGACATGCGTTACATAGCCGGGGCGGCATCTAAACCGCTGGACGTACACCTGATGATCGAGCATCCGAATAACCGTATCGGATTATTTTTGGACTGTCTTCGAAAAGGCGATACAGTCTACATCCATCCGGAAGCGGAATACCACCCTTCCACTACCTTGCAGAGCATCATCAATGCCGGTATGGTTCCGGGTATTGCCGTCAATCCCGGAACTTCTGTAGAGACGGTGATGGAAATGCTCCGTATCGTAAAAAAGGTACTGGTTATGTCCGTCAATCCCGGCAACGCAGGACAGATGTACCTTCCGTATGTCGGAAAAAAGATCACAAAGCTGCTTGCATTAAAGGAAGATATGGATTTTGAGATTTACTGGGATGGCGCGTGCAGCGCGGACAAGATTTTGGAATATGCTCCGAAAGGTGTGGCTGGCTTTGTGCTGGGGACGACTCTTCTGTTCGGCAAAGATCAGCCATACATAGAAACCTTGCACAATATTCGGGAATTGAGATTTTAAGGAGTTGTAGAAAAATAAGTGATACAGATTGCACAGGATATTTCTTCGGATGTCCAGGGTTACTATTCAGGCCGCCCCCACTTTATTACGACTGATGGTTGTCACGTTTTTCTTTTACATGGTCGGATGAAAGGTAAGCGCTTCAAAAGATGGCGTCTGGTAAATCTCACAAAACTTTGCTATACTGAGATCATTATTTATTGAA
>VSNK01000167.1:8906-12504 GCA_009774255.1 Faecalicatena sp. | reverse complement strand
ACTTCACGCTGCTGTCTTCAAAATACTGTGTCGGACAGGAATCGTTGGTCCTGGTGTAGATCGGCCAGTCCTCGTCAAACAGGCTGGCAGCCGTCTTGCTGTCGATCAGAGACAGGTTCGCGTCATAATAACTCTTGAAGTCCGTGATCGTCGCGAAATACCCCCGATGCGCGACCCCGCGAATATCGAGTTCTTCGCATTCCCTGTTGACAATCTGTGCCAGGGTAAACATGGAAGAAAGTTTTCTTGCTTTTTTAACCAACTCCAGGAACAGATCCTTCTTCATCACATAGGTATCCATGGAAATATTCCTGTTTTTCGCGGTTCCACGGTTTTTTTCAATAGACAGCACGCCCTTTTGCCTGTTCAGATTCAGCAGGTCACAGTTCAGATACATCTCCTTTGCGTTATCTACGGGATGATACAGCATCGTAATATCCGCCTCGGATTCGATATGTGTCTGAAGCAATGTATCAAAATTCTGCGCGAACACCATAAAGTTCGGTGTAATGATCACATATGGCTCATGCATTCTCTCAATGCAGTCTATATTCTCATAGAACGCGGCAATATCCGTATTATAAATATCATTCTCCGAGCTGTTCTGAGAAAACAATACCTGCAGCTTTCCACGCTTGGAATTGATGCTGTAATGACGGCCTGTTCCCAGATGATCAATCAGAGAACGCGGCTTTCTTCTGACAAAGACCTTAATCTGCTCAATATCACTGTTGCTGAAATTGGAAATAGGAAAATCAATCACACGATATCTTCCCAGGAATGAGAAAGCCCCGATCGTACGATGGTTCTCAAGTCCTTCAACCCATATATGATTCCCGGATGTATTCACAATGCCAAATGCTTTTGCCATATTATTCAACCCCCTTTACTCGCTTTGCGACTAATTCAATATGTTCACTATCCGCACTTCCTACGACAGCCTGTTTTCCGATCTTCACTCCGTCCGCGACAAGCGCCCGTGTAACCACCGCGCCTTCCTCCACTACCACACCCGGCATGAGTACACTATCGATGACCTTCGCGCCGACGCCGACTTTTGCTCCGGTAAACAATACTGAATTCTTCACTTCACCTTCGATCACACAGCCCTGTGTAATAAAGGCACGCTTAATATCCGCTTCCGCGCCTACATAATGAGGCAGGGTCGTAACATCTTCCGTATAAATCTTCCAGGTCGGGTCACTTAAATCGAGTTCATTCTTTTTATCCAGAAGATCCATGTTGGCTTCCCACAGGGAATCAATGGTTCCTACATCCTTCCAGTATCCTTTGAACTTGTAAGCAAGAAGCCTCTTGCCGTCATTCAGCAGGGTCGGAATGATATCCTTGCCAAAGTCATGGTTCGAGTCAGGATTCTTCATATCCGCCACCAGAAGCTTACGAAGCTGCTTCCAGTCAAAAATATAGATTCCCATGGAAGCAAGATTACTCTTCGGCTTTTCAGGCTTTTCTTCAAATTCATAAATAACGCCGTCCTCATTGGCATTCATAATGCCGAACCGGCTGGCTTCCCGCATGGGAACTTCAATTACGGCAATCGTAGCATCCGCTTTGTTCTCCTTATGGTAGTCCAGCATCTTGGCATAATTCATCTTATAGATATGATCTCCGGAAAGCACCAGAAGATACTCCGGATTATATGTATCTATAAAATCAATATTCTGAGAGATCGCATCCGCAGTCCCGCGATATACGTCCAGATTCGCGTCTGCTTTTTCACGCGGCGGCAGCACATAGACCCCGCTTCCCTTTGCGTCCAGTCCCCAGCGGCGTCCCATAGATACATAGCTGTTCAGCAATACCGACTCGTACTGGGTCAGCACTCCAACTACGTCAATTCCACTATTCGCACAGTTACTGAGCGGAAAATCTACAATTCGGTATTTACCGCCATATGCAACGGCTGGTTTGGCAACTTTATTGGTCAGATCGTGCAGCCGCGACCCTCGGCCACCGGCTAAAATCATTGCTACCATATTATTTTGCTTCATAGTGAACCCTCTCTTTCATAATAATTACTATTTTTCATCTATTATACAATTATTTCTATTTTTTTTCTACAATTTCATGCAAAAAAGCTGTAAAATACATAAAAATGTAAAATACTGTTACTATCCACATTTTCCTGCTTCCTGCCACCGGACATCCGGCCGGTAAAGCACTGACTTCAGATATAAAAGGAGAGCTTTCATATGAACCGAATTACCAAAATATTTTTTCCTTCTCCGCTTCGCTTTCGCCCTGTTTTTATTTTCTGCGGGCTCCTTATGCTTGTTTCCGAAATCTGGAAACAAGCCTGTCTTACTTACATTCTCAACAACGGAGCGTATGTCTGGAAATATTTTCCTTTTCAGCTCTGCAGTATCCCCATGTACATCCTTCTGGTTCTTCCCTATACAAAAAAGCCGGAAGCTCGCAATGCTTTTCTGACCTTTCTTATGACCTTCGGGCTTTTGGGAGGAATCGCTGTTTTTGCTGATACCAGCGGACTCCATTACCCACTTTTTGCCCTGACCTTTCACTCCTATGCATGGCATGTACTTTTAATTGTAATCGGGATTCTGGCAGCAATTTCCCGCTTTTTGGAAATGCCAGCCACCCCGCTTTTTTTCCGGGATTATGCACGGGCCGTGGTGATCTATCTGGTATGCTGTGCCGTCTCCGCAGTAATCAATCGGCTCTGCGGCAGCTTCGGAATGATCAATATGTTCTATATCAACCCCGATTATCCTATGGAACAGATCATTTTTTCCGATCTGGTTCCCGTACTGGGAAATGTGCCGGTGATCTTCCTCTATATTGCTGCGACCATCCTTGGTGCCGGAAGCCTGTTCCTGACCTGGAGTTTTCTATTATCTTTCTTCTATCACCACTTTACGCAGCATCCAGAGACATAACAAGTTGGGGACAGCCATAAAAGAATTGAACAGATCAGACAGTGACCATACGAAATCCAAAGAAAGGACTGCTCCCAGATATACCGCCAGAATATACAGCATATGATACTGCTTCATCCCCCTTTGTCCCCACAGATACCGAACCGCGCATTCCCCATAAAAGCTCCAGCCTATGATCGTTGCAAAGGCAAACAGGACCAGTGCTGCCGACAAAATAAAACTTCCGTCTAAGGAAATATTTCCCGGCATCCGCAATCCCGGAATCCACTTTTGAATGACCTCATCCAACTGTGAAAACGCAAGAAAGCAGAGCTGATCCGATGCTGCCCCCAAAAAGAGTTCCGGCCGTCTTATCATACTGCTGACAACCGCGATTCCGGTAACCGCACACATGACCACCGTATCCCAGAACGTGCCGGTCATAGAGACCAGAGCCTGCTGCCTGGGAGAATTGGTACGCGCGGAAGCGGCAGTCATGGGAATAGAGCCAAGCCCCGCTTCATTGGTGAACAGTCCTCGTGAAATCCCTGCCCTCATCCCGGTCATGACCGCAGTTCCGGCTGCCCCGCCGATCACGGAACGAAAGGAGAACGCGGACTGCAGTATCAGCCGGAGCGTGTCGGGAAGGACGTTTTTATTCATCCATAGCAGCACGAAGCAGCCGCCCAGATAAAAGATAC
>VSNK01000167.1:6699-8896 GCA_009774255.1 Faecalicatena sp. | reverse complement strand
CTCATGAACGGAACCAGCCATGTACAAATCTTCGCGATCTGTTCCGCCCCTCCCACAATCACAAGTCCCGTAAGCACCGCTGCCGTAAATCCGATCAGCTGCAATGAAACCTCCTTCTGCTCCAGAACTGCCGCAGCAATGGAATGGGACTGCACACTGCTTCCCATTCCAAAAGAAACCAGAACTACGGAAAACGCGAATACTACCGCGGCACTTTTTTGATGCAGTACCCGTTCCATCACATACATGGGGCCGCCCCGAAATGTTCCGTCCTCCTGCTTCACGCGGTAACGCACGGAAAGATAGCACTCGGCATAGCAGGTTGCGATTCCCAGAACACCGGTAGCCCAGCACCAGAACACGGCTCCCGGTCCTCCGACTGCGACCGCGGTAGAGATCCCGATAATATTGCCGGTTCCGATGGTCGCTGCCAGGGCGGTCGCAAGCGCTGAAAATGGAGATACATTTCCCCTTTGTTCCGCTCCCTGGTCCCGGCAGCCATACTCCTTTTCCGTTTTTTCCTCCGTACCCAGGATACTGAGCCGGATTCCCCGGGGAAGCTTCCTCTGAATCACATGCAGGCGGACCGTAAAATAAATATGCGTACCCATCAAAAGGACCGGCATGGGAAAGCTCCACAGACATTTCTGCAGAGATTGAATCACATGAAGAATACAGGACATGAAATTACCTTCCATGGCTCTATTATTTTCATGTATATGAAATCTTCCGCAGTTATATGTAATCTTCTCATATCCATTTTGACAGTTTTTCCAGAAGGTTCTCTACATCAATCGGTTTTGACACGAAATCGTTCATCCCGCTTTCCAGCGCCCTGTCCTGATCTTCCTTGAAGGTATTTGCCGTGCACGCAAAAATAGGAACTGCTTTCGCGTCGGGCCTGTCCATTTTCCGTATTTCCTTAGACGCCGTGCATCCGTCCATAATCGGCATCTGCATATCCATCAGGATAACCGCAAACTCGCCGGGAGCCGATTCCTCGAATTTTTTTATCGCTTCCCTCCCATTTTCCACATGAACAACCTGGAAGCCTTTTTCTTGCAAAATCTCCCGCAAAATCTCCGAGTTCAGTTCATTATCCTCTGCCAGCAGGACGCATACAGATTTTTCTCTATATAATTTTTTTCCCTTTTCGTCCTCCCCGTCTTCCTGTGCGCAGCCCTCACATCCGAGCATTTCTATTTCCTGATTCCGATATTCCGATACGGCTTCCTCGACAGCACAGGGGATGGTCACGGTAAAGACACTTCCCTCATTGATCTTACTTTCTACCTGAATCGTTCCGCCCATTGCTTCTACGATCAACCTGCTCAGCGGCATGCCAAGCCCGGTACCTTTCACGCTGCCGGAGACCGGATTCTGTTCCTGACTGAAGTCCTCAAAGATTTTTTCTAAAAATTCTTCACTCATCCCAACTCCTGTATCTTTGCATTGATATATCATTTCCACGTGGGTATCATCTATCTTTTCCTGACACACCGCGAGAGTGATCCTTCCGCCTGGCGGTGTGAATTTAGCCGCATTTCCTATAATATTCATTAAGATTTGTTTTGTCCTGATTTCATCTGTCCGTATGCATGGCACGGAAATATCCTTTTCTATGGTGAATTCCACATGTCTGTTCACAATATTGTCATGCTGCATCGACCAGATGGCATCAATCATAGTCTCAGGCATGACTGGCTCCATGACCAGTTCCACCTTTCCTGCCTGCAGTTTTGACACGTCCAGCACATCGTTTACCAGGGACAGCATATAATTTGCCGTGCCATAGGATTTGAGAAGCCAGTCCTTGATCTGCTCCCGCTGCTCCTCCTTGTCTATATTCAGCATCATCATATGGTTCAGACCGATCAGCCCATTCAGCGGAGTGCGTATTTCATGGCTCATGTTCGAAAGAAATTCGCTTTGTGCCTTTGCCTTTTCCGTTGCTCTTCTTGCCTTTTGATAAGATAACACGACAGCCGACGCGATCAGGAGAACTGCCAGTATAACAATCTCACTTTCTTTATTCATGAACTCCACCTCTAATTCTTCTTATCTTTTCCTGCTTTTTCCAAATCCTATTGCTGCTTTGAGCACTCCCGCCGACACCACCAGTACAAAGCAGAGCAAAAGCCACCGCGCCGCCGGGCATTTTTCCTCTTATTATACTTTTTGCAAAACTGCCTGGCCG
>VSNK01000167.1:4643-6689 GCA_009774255.1 Faecalicatena sp. | reverse complement strand
GGCCGGGTGTTTCTTTTACGTTTCTGAAAATTCTGGTCACAGGCTTCCATCCGCCTCCTGCGAGCTGTTTTTGTTCCTCGATACGGAATGTAATCTGTTCCCTTTCCTGATTTCCCGCAAGATCTTCCGCAAGAACCCGAATCTGATAATCCCCCGGTTCCCAAAAAGACTGAGAAAAGATCTGGCAGTCTGCTTCCAGCTTCATTTTTTCAGAGTTGATGCTGATTTCCTTGAGATATTCTCCTTTCCCATCTACCGAAATGCTGACCGAAGCCGAATCCTGATAGGAGCCTCCGTCTTCCACCTCATAAACTCTGATTGAGGGAGGAGTGTGGTCAATCTGGAAGACGGCTTCCGCGGTGGATTCATTTCCTGCGGCATCCACGGCTCTGACCTGAAGCATTTTTACACCTTCCTTCGAGACTTTTTTTCCTGTGGAATAAAACGCTCCGTCTAAAAATATGTCATAGGAATAATCCGACTCATCCTGAACCACTTCCTCTTTTCCGTAATTCCATTGAAAATACGGCACGAATACTCCCTGCATCTGATCCACATACCGGATCACCGGATTAGTCTGATCGATAATCACCTGGCTGCTCCGGCTGAGTTCATGACCGGCTCTGTCCTTTGCAGTCAGAAAAATTTCATAGGTTCCGTCCTTTTCAAGTGCGACATCCCATTGAATCTCCTGGGAACCTGAGAAGGGGTTCGGCTCTGTCTTTTTTTCTTCCAGCAGTTCTTTTTTCTTATCAGAAGTAATCTTCCTGACTTCCATTTTCGCAAAAGCCAGGTCATTCTCTTCTCGAATGATCATTTTTCCCTTTACGGGTTCTCCCGTGATCATTTGATCGTGCAGGCCCTCGCTTTGAATGTCCGGTGCGGTATTGTCAATATAGACCAGAGAGCTCTGTGTCTCATAATTGCCTGCCCAATCCTGTGATTCCACACTCACCGGTATTCCTTTCCCGCTTTCCGAGGGCACATCCACGGTAAACCCTGCTTCCACAGTATCCGGTCCTGCGTTAAAATCATATTCCTTGTTAACCGTAAGCTCTCCCCCGACATAGCATTTCAGATTTTTAAGACCGGAGCTCAGGGAATCATCAGACACTTCAACATTGATCTTCACGGGTTCCACATGCCAGCTATCTATGCCGCCTTCCGCTTCAATCCGGATTTCCGGCGGTGTATCTTCACAGAGAATTGTCTCCGATACCGCAGGCTCCGACTGATTTCCGGCTTTGTCTGCGGCATAGGCTTCTACTGTTCCCTGGAACCCTGATGTCAGCGTAATAATGCCGCCGTCTCCGGGCAGTACCCCGGTGGTTCCGTCTCCGGTCTTATAATAAACGGCTTCCATACCGCTGCCCCCGTCCTCGCTTTTTAACGTCAGCTTCACTGGTTCATTGGTCAGGATCGAGCCGTCACGGACCGCCTTGTCGTAAGAAAAGCGAACCTTACCCGGCTTTTTTGTATCGAGCCGGAAACGGAGCTCTTTTTCAAATACAATCTCCGGCTCACCTGGCTCAATGTCTTCCTCTGACGGTGGTTCCTCCTTTATTTCTTGATCCTCTTCCTCCGTATTCCGCACATGCTCTCCCGTGGTGTTCCAGGGCGTGTCCTGTTCTTCCGGCCCCATATCTCCTGATCCGTCCTCCTCCGTATCAAGATCTCCTGGTTCATGGTGTTCCGCGTCATCCCCACCTGCTCCGTTCTCATCTGATTCACCGCTCCCTGTACCACTGCCTTCGGATTCGTGATCTTCCATTCCGTCGCTTTCGGAACCATTGTTTTCCGTTCCATTACTTTCGAAACCGTTATCTTCTGCACCATCGCTTTCGATGCCTTCATCTTCTGTTCCATCGCTTTCGGAATCGTTATCTTCTGTTCCATCACTCTCGGAACTGTTATCTTCTGTTCCATCACTCTCGGAACTGTTTTCTTCTGTTCTATCACTCTCGGAACTGTTATCTTCTGTTCCATCACTCTCGGAACCGTTATCTTCTGTTCCATCACTTTCGGTATCGCTGCCTTCTGTTCCAT
>VSNK01000167.1:0-4543 GCA_009774255.1 Faecalicatena sp. | reverse complement strand
GTTATCTTCTGTTCCATCACTCTCGGAACCGTTATCTTCTGTTCCATCACTTTCGGTATCGCTGCCTTCTGTTCCATTGCCCTCGGAGCCATTCTCTTCCATTCCAACGTCTTCCACACCATTGTTTTCCATACCTTCCTCTCTTGAATCATTGTCTTCCGTACTGTTTCCTTCCTGTTTATCGTCTCCTGTGTTTTCTTCTTCCGATGTATCTTCCTCGGGCTTCGGCGGCTTTGTTTCCATCCATACGCGGAGTATGTTCTCTCCTTCTCTAAAATATTCCGACAGATATACGCTTTCTTCCGTCTGTCCTTCCATCAGTTCCAGGCTCCCCGTTTTTTTCGTAGAATCTGCGGACAGAAATTCATACTTTGTGACCGCATCAGCCTGTCTGTGGAAAATAGAAAGCTCAGGGCGTGTTTTATAATACCCCTGGTTGCCGTCTGCCGCCGGATACTGAATCTCGGGAATCGTCATATTTTCCCCGGATTCTTTTTGTTCTCTGATTCCATGGCCTGCGTAGGCTGTGACCGCATATACTGAGAGTAATACGGCAATGTTAATTCCCAGCAGCCGCACTTTTTTCTTCATCTTGATTTCCTCCTTCTGTCAGTTCATATATCTCCTCCAGCCTGTGATAATTTTCCAGACTCTTCAGATCCGGATAAAATCCGGACAGCACCTCCAGTTCCTTTCCGCACTTTTCTTTTGTCATTGTTTCCAGCTCTGCCAGGATATCCAGACACTTCTCTGCCAGCTGCCGCGACTCCGGAATACGCTCCAGCGCCTCCTTTCCTGTCTCCAGTGCCATCTCTTTACTCTGCTCTTTCTCCAATGCAATCCGTCTCAGATATGCTGCCTCCAGCAATTCTTCCTGTGCCTCTGTCCGGCATAATTCCTGGTATGCTTCCAAAGCCTTTTCTTTCAATTCCTCCCGGTCATACGCAGCCGCCAGATATCGGAAAAGCTCTCTTTTTAAGTCCTCTCCCTGTTCAATGATTGTCCAGTTGTCCTGCGAGGTATTTTTAAGTACATATTCCTGCAGGGCATCTATATTTTCTTCCAACTCTTTCATTCCATCCTGCTGCCCTTCCGGTTCCTGTTCTTCTGATTCCTCCATATCTTCTGATCCCTCCGTATGGTCAAACTCCTGCATTTCATCTTTTGTTTCTGAAATCAACTCTTCATCCGCTTCCTGCTGCCCCGGCAGCATTTCTTCAAAGTTCTCGACCTGTTCCGGTGTTTTCTGCGTCTGGTTATCTGATTCTGCTCGTTTTGTGTAATACAAAAACAGTAACGCAAGAAGAAGCGCGGCCACGGCAGGCAAGATCATCCATTTCTTTCGTATTTTTTTCCCGATTTCCCACTGCTGCCTCCGTGCCGTCGGCAGTTCCCTTTGAATCCGCTTAAAATCCTCATATTGCTTTTTTGAATTTTTACAAAGACAATTGTCAATGATCTTTTCCAGCCGGTTTTCCTCCCGGCTGGTCAGCGAAGGCTCAACCTGTACGTTGGCCAGTATGAATTGTATGGTTTTCGCATAACCATAAAGATCCAGGGAAAGCTTTGTATTCTCCCTGATTTGAACGATTGGTTTTACAAAATGATCCCGCATGGCGCGTTTCTGCATGTTTCGTAAGACAAATTCATTGCTTTCCGCCTCCAGATCGAGCAGCAGCAGCTTTCCTTCCTCTGTCACGAGTACGCTGTATGGGTTCATATAGCGATATCCGCGGTTCCCGAAACACTTGTGGAATTGTTCGAGCTGACGGAGCAGTTCCCTCATCCATTCGAACAAAAGCGTCTTCTCCATCTCCCGGCAGCGTTTCAGCCGGAAGATCAGCAGTTCCCCCTGCACATAGTCCATTGCAGGCCTGCAACGCCCTCCATGCTCTATAAACTTTAAAACGTCATAATAATTTACAATTGATGCATCCTCTCCCTTCCGCGATGTTATTCCAATTATCGGCAACATGCGAATACTGACTGCCTGCCCTCGCTTGTAAAAGGCACCTTCGAACAGTTACAAATTGTGTTGAAAATATAAACCGGAACTGATTGTGATAAAACAGATCATCATGTGATTTGGAATCAGAGTAATTGTATGATACTTTATTTGTCAGGAAATTGCAAGCACTTTTCTTTTTTTCTTTACAAAACACAAAAAATACACTAAACTAGTAGTTGGAGTTTTTTGCGGAGTGAGGATTACTCCGCTTATCTGATCATTATTTGGCTGAATCGTGGTCAGTTCTATTAAATCATATGGAGGTACTATATTATGAAGGGAAATGTAATTGTCGGTCAATCAGGCGGACCGACTGCTGCTATCAACTCAAGTCTGGCAGGCGTATACCGCACTGCCAAGGATCGAGGCGCCAACAAGGTCTATGGAATGCTGCACGGAATCCAGGGATTACTGCAGGAGAGGTATATTGATTTATCTGAATATATCACTACGGAACTTGACGCAGAGCTTTTAAAGAGGACTCCTGCTGCTTTTCTTGGCTCATGCCGCTATAAACTGCCGGAGATCCACGAAGACAGAGAGGTCTATGACAAGATTTTTGAGATTTTGGATAAGCTCGATATTGAAGCGTTTATCTATATCGGCGGAAATGACTCCATGGATACGATCAAAAAGTTATCGGACTATGCGATTATTACCGGATTCAAGACGCGTTTTATCGGCTGTCCGAAGACCATTGACAACGACCTGGCTCTGACAGATCATACGCCCGGATATGGAAGTGCCGCAAAGTATATCGGCACATCCGTAAAGGAGATCATCCGTGACAGTTTCTGTCTGGAATACTCCAAGGGACTGGTTTCCATCATTGAAATCATGGGAAGAAATGCCGGATGGCTGACAGGTGCCGCCGCACTGGCAAAAGGTGAGGATTGTTCCGGACCGGATCTGATCTATCTGCCGGAGGTTCCATTTGACATCCAAAAGTTCGGTGACAAGGTAAGGCAGATCCTGACCACAAAGCAATCTGCGGTTATTGCCGTATCCGAAGGAATCCGTCTGGATGACGGACGCTATGTATGTGAGCTGGGACAGAGCATCGATTTTGTAGACGCATTTGGCCACAAGCAGCTTTCCGGAACCGCTAATTATCTGGCAAGCTATATTGCCGGAGATATCGGATGCAAGTCCCGTGCAATTGAGCTGAGTACCCTGCAGAGATCTGCTTCTCACTGCGCTTCCCGTGTGGACATCCTGGAAGCCTTCCAGGTCGGCGGTGCCGCGGTGAAGGCTGCTGATGAAGGCGACAGCGGAAAGATGGTTGTTATTCAGCGTCTGTCCGATGATCCGTATCAGAGCGGAACAGAAGTGAAGGATGTTCATAAGATTGCCAATGACGAGAAGCTTGTTCCAAGAGAATGGATGAATGAAGACGCGGATTATGTTACGGATGAGTTCGTGAACTATGTACGTCCTCTGATCCAGGGAGATGTATCCCCCGTCATGGTAGACGGAATCCCGAGACACCTGTTCCCGAATCCGATGACGGACGGAAAATAAAACAAGACCGGCATTCCCGGTCAGAATTCCATCTGAATTTTTACAAGATAAGGAGTTGTAGAAAAATAACTGACACAGACTCCTGCTCCTGCAAGACGGGCAGATGAGGCTGTGTCTTTTTATTTGTTTTACATAATTTCCTGCAGTTCCTAAAAATGGAGGACAAAGCATACGGTTCCTATGGAAATCTGTTCACCGCTTCGCAGGATATTGGGGGCATAGAGGCGCATTCCGCCTAATGCGGTTCCCTCTGTTGAATTCAGGTCCTCAATATATATTTTCTGATTTTCCATATATATTCTGGAATTTTCTTCGGATACGCATTTATCTTTCCAGACAATATCGCATTTTCTGCTCCTGCCGATTATGAGCTGATCATGAAGATAAAACTCTTTCTCCACATTTACAAGCTGTCCTGAAATCACATCCAAACGCATATAGATGCTTCCTTCCGGCACGCTTTCATTTTGCTTCTTTGATTCTTTCTTCTGCGCAAGCAGAATGATATCTATTACAAAAGTACATAGGTACACGCAGTGCGCCTCCCCGGAGGGTTTTTATTCTATTAGGAAAATTCGGGGAAATTTCCTAATAGAATAAAATATTGCCTGTCTTTCGTCATTATTTTATACTCGCCCACTATATTTCGACTAAATATATATCAATTTTTAATAATATAAATACATTATATATGAGTATTTTGTAAAAGTCTATAATAAGGGGAAGTTTAAAAGTAAAAAATAATCTAAAAATTATCTATTTTTTAGCTTGACAAAATCGCTTCAATATTATATACTTATCCATGTTGCAGATGTATTTTTTTATGTGCGATTAGCTCAGCTGGATAGAGCGTCTGGCTACGGACCAGAAGGTCGGGGGTTCGAATCCTCTATCGCACGTCTTTTACAGCTTATGTTTTCATAAGCTGTTTTTTTATAGGAAACTGCTCCGAATTTTCCTATAGAATAAAAACCCTCCGGGGGATGCGCACAGCGCTGCACTCCTCAATAATAG
>VSNK01000166.1 GCA_009774255.1 Faecalicatena sp. | reverse complement strand
ATTATAAAGATATTCTTCATTTTGTCTTTATATTGATATTATATGTCTCCAAATTCATATTTTCAACCTCTTTTTTTTGATATAATCTCTTTAGGAGTTGTAGAAAAATAACTGACACATCCGAAGAAAAATCCTGCGCAATCTGTATCAGTTATTTTCCTACAACTCCTTATCAAAAGAAAAGGAGAAAACAATGATGGCACACAATTTTAACTTTTATTCACCTACGGAAGTAATCTTTGGAAAAGGGACACAACATTCGGCCGGAAAATATATCCAAAAATACGGCGGAGCAAAAGTACTGGTCGTGTACGGAAGTGAACGAGTATTAGGAAACGGTCTGATGGAGGAAGTGACGGTATCCATGAAGAGGGAAGGTCTGGTGTATGAATTGTTAGGAGGCGTCGTTCCCAATCCGCATCTTTCCAAGGTTTATGAAGGAATTGAACTCGGGAAACGAATGCAGGCTGATTTTGTACTGGCTGTCGGCGGCGGTTCTGTCATTGACACCGCAAAGGCAATCGCCTATGGTCTTGCGGAAAAGGACGAAGATGTGTGGACACTTTTTGAGCATACGCGCACGGCGAAAAAATGCCTGCCTGTGGCCTCTGTCCTGACTATTGCGGCGGCGGGCAGTGAGACCAGCATGGGGGCCGTGATTACGAATGAAAAAACGAAAGAAAAGCGGGCATATGACGATAATCTGGCACGTCCCAAATTTGCGATCATGAATCCCGAATTGACTGCAGGGCTTTCCGATTACCAGACCGAAAGCGGCTGTACGGATATTATGATGCATACGATGGAGCGTTATTTTACCAACGGCGGAAATATGGAAATCACAGATTCCATTGCGGAGGGATTGCTGCGCACAGTCCTGGCAAATGCAAAAATCCTGCACGGCGATCCGCAAAATTATGAGGCAAGGGCGGAGGTCATGTGGGCAGGTTCCCTGGCGCATAACAATCTGACCGGATGTGGAAACGACGGTGGGGATTTTGCCACCCATATGCTGGAGCATGAGATCGGCGGAATGTTTGATGTGACACATGGTGCCGGCCTGGCGGCGGTATGGCCTTCCTGGGCAAAGTATGTATATAAAAATGCTCTGCCAAGATTTGTCCGTTATGCGGTAAACGTGATGCAGATAAAGCCGGAAGGTACGGACGAAGAAATTGCCTTGAAAGGGATAGCGGCAATGGAGGAATTTTATCATTCGATCGGCATGCCGGTGAATATGAGAGAATTGGGCGTGGCGCCGACGGATGAACAGCTCCATGAAATGGCCGTGCGCTGCGCAAAGGCCTGCGGAGGGCAGAAGGGCTCAGCTAAGGTACTGTACCAGAATGATATGGAAGAGATCTACCGCCTGGCATTATAAGGCATTGTATGGAAATAACCCGTGCAGATTGCGCAGGTTATTTCCATACAATTTCTAAGCATAATTTCGAATCATGGCAGCTAGTACAGCTTTGCGTAATTAACGGTGAATTCTGCACCTGCTATTTCTGCCAGCACTGCGTTGTCGTCAATCAACGATGCCACCGCATCGCCTCTTTCCTCCGCCTTGTCCTGACAAAAATATCAGGCACATTATTCACCATTATATACGCAAAGCTGTACTAGTACAGCTTTGCATTAATCTTGAAGTAATAGTGCTCGATATTCGTGTCAGCTGTGCGTCTCTTAACCGACGGCGTAGCGGGCTACGTCTAGGTTAAGAGACGTGCAGATGGCGCGGACAGCGAGTGCTTATTACTCAAGAATTAATGCAAAGCTGTACTAGTATAACCCACGATAATTATTCACACCTTTCACTTGTCTAAATTTCCATCTGTACGGTTCAGGTGCTTTAAGGAGTCTCCAACCTGCCCTTCCCTAGCCAATCATCACATGATTGCCCGCCGGCATGGATATCCTCTTATTGCCATCCAGAAACATCTGCCCACACATGCTCCGTCCGATAGGCAGAATGTGTGTTTCGGTCCGGCATTGGAGCAATCCCCCCCACACCAAAATCTCACACAAACAGATAACTATCGTATTTATGTTTTCCTTAATCACCGCCATAGCTTTGTGCTCCTTTTAATTTTCACGATACAATCCAAACAAGTTTAAGAACTTTTGCCATACTGTAAGTTTCTTTGACATTTCCTCCATTACCTCACTGGCCTCCTCCGTCTGAACGCCATCCGCCTTCATTACAAACTGCACACTTTGAACATTTGTGTTTTTGTCCGATACGAAAGAGGTAACTTCAAAATCCCCTCCTGTAATTGTTTCGATTAATTCGTCGATTTTATCCGTGATCTCCGTATCCATGCCTGCGGTTTCCTCCCTCATTGTTGATGTGCCGTCCTTCAATTCACCAGCGCCTTCATAAAGCTGAGCAATACCGGATAAAAGCTCTGCAACGCCATCATCCAGTGTTCCGGTTCCGTCCCTCAATGTCCCCGTTCCATCATATATTTCCACAATGCCGGAAAGCAGTTCGCCTGTTCCGCTGTATAAACTTTCACTTCCTGTTTTTAATGCGCTGCTCCCGGTAACAAGCTGGGCAGCTCCATCTGTAATCTGTGAATAACTTGCAACAATCTTAGCAAAAGCCTCCGTATAACCGTTAATCCCCTGATCCAGTTTTTCATATTCAGAAACTAATGTATTTATGGCGGAAGAAAGCCCTGACATCTGATACGCCAGACCTCCGATTTTATTTACCAGTTCCCCGATTTTTCCGTCAAAAGTCCCATAATTCTCCTGCAGGGCTGTCGCTCCCTGCTGGAAAGAAAATAAGTTAGAACTCACTGTCTGCAAATAACTTTCCGTTCCGACTATACTGGCATTGTTGGCTCCTAATAATGAAATAATATCAGAAAGCTGCGAAACCTGTGGCTCTATCCCGGATGTATCTATACCGGCATTTTGGAGGTCTTCAATTTGTGTGGATAATGATGAAATAAGCACTTCCAAGCCGCTGATTGCAGATTCATTTTTCTGCCGCAGACCATCAATATCCAAGCCGTTTTGAGACATAACGCCTTTGTATGCATCAAAATTCACATTATTCTGCAAGGCAGTTATCCCATTTACAAGGTCATTGATACCAGCTTTCATTGCCGAAGACGCATCTGTCAATGCACTTAAATCTTCTGTGGACAGTGATACCCCGCCTAATGCTTCCTGAAGCTGTGTAAGTGCTGCCTTAAAAGAAGCCGAGCCATTCACCAGCTCCGGCGATTGCTGATTCAAAGTGTTTAATGCTTCCTGCATCTGCCCGATTCCGCTATTCAACGAATGGATTCCTTCGTCCAGCGCATTGACACCATTCTGCAAATCGGCGGCGCCATCCTGCAGAGTGCTTCCTCCGTCTTTTAAATCGGCGGCACCGCGGTGTAGCTGTTCCGCCCCATCTTTCAGAGCATTTACGCCGCTTTTCAGGTCAGACTGTGCGCCATCCTGTAAATCAAAAACGCCATCATGCAATTCTGCCGCCCCGTCATCCAACTGGCTGATTGCATCCAGCAATTCCGTAATCTGCTCCATCAGTTCTTCATCATCCACCTCAATATTAAGGTTCAGCGGGATTCCATTGATAGATATTCCGTCCATTTCAAATTCGGACACTTCCGCTGTAATCTCAATATCGGCTCCTTTTCCGGGCAGAATCGTGTAGGTAAGCTGCTTATTGCTTCCAACATTTGCAACCGTAGCATCGGGGGCCACAATATTTTTACATTTATCCGTATTGAATGACAGAGAAGCCTGCAGAGCATAATTGTCGTAGAAATCTCCTCTGTATTTCTGATTCTGCGCAATACAGATTGTTAGTTTTATTTCACCGCTTTTACCCGCAATTTCTTCTGCGGCATACTCTTTGCCATCTAAAAAATAGCGTATCTGAATATCCCACGGCATCAGGGTGCTTTCAAGTTTCCCCTCATAATACAGCTTTTCGGCAGACGAATTGATCTTTATGGTATCACCGGAAAGGTCAATCGTGTCTGTTGTTGTCATATTCCGCACATCCAGATATTTTCCATAGTCAATGATTACGCCTTCCGTATCCCCACCAAAAATATTGACAACATTGATTTCCCTGACCGATCCATCATTGTCCAAATTTACATAAATAACTTCTTCCTTGTCTGTATTTGCTTCCATAGCAGACGCAGAAACCGGCAAAGCAGATATAAGAATGGCGGATGCAAGAAATACGGATGTGGATTTTCTTAGATTAAAGTGATTCATGGTTTATTACCTCCCTATGAAACAAAAATTTTTTATGTTCATGCTTTTTCTTCGTCCCTGTGATCAGTTTATCAAACAGGAACAGGAGCCCCGGAAGAATCAGCAGCACGATCGCTAATGAAAAAATCGCCCCACGGCCTACAAAAATACCAAGCTGTGCCAAAAGCTGGTTCGTAGAGATATACCCAAGCAGTAATCCGACTGCGGTCAGGACACTGCCCGATGTAAGTATAGATACCGTAACATCTGAAATCGTCTGGCGCACAGCTTCTTTTTTCGACAAACTCTGCCGGTTCTCTTTATAGCGGTCTGTCATTAAGATTGCATAATCAACCGTCGCACCCAACTGAATCGAACTGATAATCAGGTATGCAATATAGAAAATGGTCTGATCCATAAAATACGGACATGACAGATTCAGCCAGATTGCCGTTTCTATGCTTAACACCAGAATGACAGGTAAAGTAACAGATTTCATTGTCAGAAGAAGGACGATAAAAACAGCAGCAATAGCAGCTAAATTTACTTTTACCATATCTGCCGTTACCGTATCCATCAAATCGTATGTACTTACTCCTTCCCCGGCGAGATACCATGTATCCGGATAGTAGGATTGTGCAATCTGCCGTATTGTTTCTACAAGTGAAAATGTTTCTTCCCCTTCATAGGAGGCATCCACAGAAAGCACCATCCGGCTGTAATTTTCACTCATTAGCTGGGACAGGGTATCTTCGTCCAGATATTCCAAAGGGATTTCTGCCCCAGCCATATCAACATAGGATATCATGCTTGTGAACTGAGGAAGTTCATGGAGTTCATCCGAAAGTGCTGTTTCTGTGGCAGTATCACCACGGGGTACAAGCAATACATAGGTGTCACGCTGTCCGAATACTCCTTCGATAGATTCAATATCCCTGCCAAGCTGTGTTTCCTCATTAAAAATCTTTGATGAGCCGTAATAATATTCATTTGCATTTGATCCCAGATACGCCGGAATAACAATAATAGCAAACAGGCACACCATAGGGATCGCTATACGGTTGACTGCTGCCCCGAATTTCCTGAAACTTGGCATAAGCGGGCGGTGCTTTGTTTTATCTAAGAATTTATAAGCAGCTAAAACAAGGGACGGCATAAATATAAACACTATGATAAGACTTACCGCCACGCCTTTTGCCAGTGCAAGGCCCAAATCCGGCCCGATCTGAAACTGCATTAACACCAGTGCTAAAAAACCAATCACTGTCGTCAATCCGCTGGAAAGAATAGACGTTGTGGATTTGCATAAGGCATCTACCATAGCTTCCTGTACATCTGTTGTTTCTTTCCGGCATTCTTCAAAGCGGTGAATCAAAAATACAGAATAATCCAGCGAAACAGCAAGCTGGAGGATACTTCCCGCCGCATTTGTGACAAAAGAAATCTCTCCAAAAATCAGGTTCGTCCCACCGTTAATCAATATCGCAATCCCTAATCCAGCCAAAATGATGATTGGCTCTACCCATGAGCTTGTTGTCAGAATCAGTACAATAAGCACAAACAGCACGGCAATTACTGTTATTTTTTGAATTTCTGAAACTGTATTTAATGTGGCCGTCGCCGTAGAAACGGCGCTCCCGGACATTGCATTTTCATCACCGATAATCTCCCGAATATCAGCCACTGCGCTGATCCGGCTTTCTTCTTCAATCGTCACTGTAAGCAATGCCGTATTGTCAGCATAATACGTTTCCAGAATGTCCTTATCAATCGCGCTGATAGGGAGGGTAATATCCACCGCATCATCCAGCCATGTCACTTCCGTAACGCCATCCACGGCTTTCAGCTTCTCCTTATACTCTAAAGCCTCCGGAATTGTCACATGATTTATCATAACGCGGGTATTGGGAATCCCGCCCTCAAACTCCTGTTCCATCATGTCTAATGCAACCGTCGATTTCGCATCTTCCGGCAGATAATCATCCATATCATAATTGACAGATACAAAATTCTTCAACACAGCGCATAATATCACTGACGCAATAAAAAAGGTCAGAATACTTTTTCGGTGCCTGACAACACCTGTATAGAACTTCCTCACAATGTTATTCCTCCATTCACTTTACATGGCACACCTGCCACTTCAAAAATATTCCGTTCTCCACGCAGGGAGAGCTGCAGCATTGAGGGGATAATTTTTCCCACTGCAATGTATGGAATTGTCCGGGTCAAAGAAATCATCCTCCCCTCAATACGGCAATTTCCTGTTTCATCTATTTGTCCATGAAAGGTTTCCGAATGGCCTAAAATTTCCATAAGCCCGCTAATCTGTTCCCCTTCCCATTCCACAATCATTGTTCCGTATCTTTTGCCTATGGAAGTCTGCATTACTATGTCATAGGACTGTTTTGGCATAAGATTTCCCTCCTGTTGCTTCATTTTCCTTACACCATTTTCTGGTTTATCATTGATTATATAGAAAGAGACATAAAATAAAACAGACAATCAACCTGTCCGTGTTCGATGTCAGACACTGCACTACTAATTGCCTAACAAAATCAACTTACCAAACACCTGTCTAAAATTGTCTGTTGGCTTTTTCATGGAACAGAGGTATAATGAGGTCGTTTAGACAACAGTGGTGTCAATATTACGGAGGTGATCGTTTGAAGAATGAGGAAATCTCATTGAAAACAAAAAAGGCGCTGGCTCTCTCATTAAAAAAAGCCATGCGCCAAAAAAACTTTTCAAAAATCACTGTAAAAGAAATCATACAGGACTGCGGCGTAAACCGAAATACTTTTTATTATCATTTTGATGATATTTATGCGTTGCTCCGCTGGATGCTGACCGAGGAAGCGATTGCAGTTGTGAAACATTTTGATCTGCTGATCGATTACAAAGATGCTATCCGTTTTATCATGGATTATGTAGATGAAAATGACTACATTATCAGTTGCGTTTATGATGCCATAGGGCGGGATGAAATGAAACGCTTTTTCTACTCGGATTTTATAGCAATAACATCCTCGCTAATCAATAATGCAGATGAAAAAGCCCAAAAACATCTTGACCCGGAGTTTAAGGATTTCCTTGCAAATTTTTATACAGAGGCACTTGCCGGAACCTTAGTTGACTGGGCCAGAGAAAAACACATGAAAGATAAGGAAAAAATTATCCTTTATCTAAAGACAATAATTGAAACGAGCCTGTCTTATTTTAAGTAAAACGATATACCAGTATTCAAAGCATATCATTCGTTTTAGCATACGTCAGACTACGTCCGCAGCCTAATAAAAAACTTGTTATTTTTGTACGATTATTGCAAGTAATAGCATAACAGAAAAATAACTTTTTCTTAAAAAAGCCTTGTCTTTCCACCAAAAATGTGTAAGCTGTCACTCACACGGCAAGCAATTTGAAATACCTGAATCTTCCTTTCCTCCGGATTGTATATAAATTGCCCGCAATCTTTGCACCACTTTGTTCATTTTAGCACATTACATTGCAGAAAAACAGATATAGTTTGTGCAATGTGGAAAAATAGTCTTTCCTTCGTCTTAAATCTATGCTACAATAAATTTTAAGGCGCTATTAACGAACTATTATTTGGAACATAGGGAGGGTTAAGCAATGGGTAAAACTGGTATTCCTGAGAGCAGAAAAAAGGGAAAATATAAGAGGATCGGCGCAAGGGTCGGCAGGGTTGTCATCGTCATGCAGGCAATCTCTATCCTGCTGGTGATGATAATCTGCATTTTAATGTACAATTCGCTGATCACAAAGATGCAGACGGACCGCTGTACCAACGGGACAAATATGCTGGCCTATGAGCTTGAGAGGATGCCGGCGGGACAGGATCCGAATGAGCTCCTGAATGATCTGAAAAGCCGGATGCACTGTGAATTCACTATTTTTGAGGGCGATACCCGGGCTTACAGCACCGACACCCAGGGCGGCCAGCGGGCGGTGGGTACCAAGCTGTCTTCCGACCTGAGCAAGATCGTACTGGAACAGGGGAAGTCCTATGTAGGAGAATCCAGTTACAACGGGGTCCGCTATCTGTGCTCCTATGTTCCCACAACGGGGGACGACGGAAAGGTCAATGGCCTGATCTTCGCGGGTATTTCCAGAGAGGAAGCCAGACGCGAAATGCTGATCGTTGTGATCCTGTCGGTTGTGGCAGGTGCAGCTGTGATCGGCATCTGCATTCTGTTCCTGACCGCTTATATGAAGAAGAAGGTCTCCTACCCCTTAAAGAAGATCACCGATGCCGCAGAGCGTCTGGAACAGGGAGATCTGGGGCTGGCGGCTAATGAGGAGATCCGGATTGATATTTCGTCCAATGACGAGATCGGCACACTGGCGCAGATGTTTGAGGATACATTTGCCCGGCTGCGGTCATACATCGGTGAGATTTCCGGTGTTCTCGGTGCAATGGCCGGCGGCAATATGACCCAGGGCACCGCTCAGAATTATCTGGGTGATTTCCAGTCCATAAAAAAATCACTGGACGATATCCAGTCCGCGCTGAACCATACGATGGGACAGATCTCAACCAGCGCCGAACAGGTCTCTTCCGGCGCCGAACAGGTTTCCAGCAGTTCCCAGGCCCTGGCACAGGGAGCTACCGAGCAGGCCAGCTCCATCGAGGAGATTTCCGCTACCATGTCAGAGATTTCCCATAACGCCAAACAGACTGCCGCGGCTGCCGATAAGGCCGGCGAGTATGTCAATGAGGCCGGTTCGCATCTGGGCGTCAGCATCGGATTCGTGGATGAATTGAATGTAGCCATGAAGAATATTTCCGATTCCTCGAAGGAGATCGGCACGATCATCACCACCATTGAAGATATCGCGTTCCAGATCAACATACTCTCTCTGAATGCTGCCGTGGAGGCCGCCCGGGCAGGTGACGCTGGCAAGGGCTTTGCCGTAGTGGCGGATGAGGTCGGCAATCTGGCCTCCAAGTCCGATAAGGCTGCAAAAGCGACCAAGGATCTGATCGAAACTTCGATCTCCGCTGTCACCGAAGGCGGCGATATCGTGAGGAAGGTTACGGAGGCTTTGGATCAAACCAGCCAGAGTGCGGGACATGTGACGGATCAGATGTCCATCGTGGTGAATGCGGTGGCGAATCAGACCTCGGCGCTTTCCCAGGTAACCGACGGCATCGACCAGATCTCTTCCGTGGTTCAGACCAATTCCGCAACCAGCGAACAGTGTGCTGCTGCCAGCGAGGAATTGTCCTCTCAGGCGAGCCTGCTTAAGAGCCTGATGCGTTCCTTCAAGCTGAAGAATCGCTGAGTATAAAACAGAACAAAGAGTTTCGCTTGCGAAACTCGCGCCTGCGGCGGTCGCATAGCGACATCTACCTCGTACGCCGCAGTGCGCATCCCCCGGAGGGTTTTTATTCTATAGGAAAATTCGGAGAAGTTTCCTATAAAATAAAGAAACGCTGCGCCCGGATGATTTCCGGTGACGCAGCGTTTCTGCTTTTTGAGTTTTATTGTATATGCGTTGCCCTGACAAGGTGCACCATAACGTTTTATTTTGCTTCTGCGGGCTGTGCGTCGGCGAAAATGATCTTATTTACAACAAAGAACACGACCATGGAAACTCCGCCGTTTAAAACCGTGGTTCCGATGTTATATACAAAATCCGGAACAAGCTGGCTGGCTACCGCAACCCATACGCAGTTGATGGAATTTACAATAATGGTGATCACGATCCATGCCAGGAAATAGCCGGCAATCTGTGGCCCGAGCTTCCCGTGGCTTCGAAACGTAAGGTTCCGCTGCAGGGGGAAATTCACACACTCGCCCAGGAAGCTGGAGATCAGGTAGGCCAGAAGATAGGCCATGCCCCCCTGCTCCACGCTGTATCCGATGGCATTCCATACAAAATCAATACCGAACAGGCTGACCTCGGCGGAGGGCCATCCCCAGCCAATGTCCGCATAGCCGGAAAACATGGCCGGTAAAAACTGCAGCATAATGTATTTTAAAAATGTCACCACGTAGCTGAAAATAATGAACAGGCCGCCTTCCCGCATCCACTTTGCCGCGGAGGGATGCCGGTCGGAAAAGCTCCCCCACCACTTCATCACAGGATTATTACTCATTGTTTTCTTCCCTCCTATCATTCGGAACATGCTCCGCGTCTGCCTTCCTCCTGTCATTTTGGAAAGCATTCGGAAACATGCTCCGTGTCTGTCTTCCTCCTACTTCATGCTTCCTGCCTTTTTCATCACTTTTCTCTGCCGGAAAAACCCGGATATGATCTGCCCCAGTCCTTTGAAGAAATGCCCGTTCACCGCCTTTACCATTCCTTCCACCATGTACTGGCTGCACATGCCGCCGGCCATCTTTCCGATCCCCCGAAACGGCATATTATAGATAAACATAATATTCAGGTCCGGTTTTCCCTTTGCCATGCTCTTATTCAGAAGGCCGGTCAGCACCTTGTAGACCAGCCGTCCGATCCACCGCTTTGCGTAATAGAGCTGGCAGATGGCATCGTTGATATCCAACTGGCCGCTCCAGTGCCCGTCCGGAATCTCATGTCCCAGCAGAGCCTGGAACTCCTGGTCGGACACCTGCAGGATATTTCCGGTCACATAGGAAGGAATCCGGGATGTCTCAATGGGGAGCGGCGCCTCAGTCCCCTGCACGGCAATCCGGGTCGTCAGCCTGATATCCGCACAGCTCGCGCCGAGCAGGATCTCATACTCTCCGCTTTCCACCTCATATCGGTTTGTTTTCTCGTTGAAATACCGGAATGCCTTATCATCCAGAGGAATCACAACCTGCTTCGATTCCCCTGCCTTTAAAAATACCTTTTGGAAGCCCTTCAGTTCTTTTGCAGGACGGTATACGCCGCCGCATTTCGCGCTGACATAGAGCTGCGCGACCTCCGCGCCGTCCATGTCTCCGGTGTTGGTCAGCGTAAAGGAGACTTCGGTTTCACTGACCTTCAGATCCCCGTATGCGAATGTGGTATAGGAAAGTCCATATCCAAAGGGGAAACGCACCGGCTTTCCTGTGGTTTCAAAATAACGATACCCGACGTACAGCCCTTCTCTGTATTCCGCATTCCGCTCTTTCGATGGGAAATAGGGCGCCGAAGGGACATCCTCATAGACAAGAGGATAGGTTTCATTTAATTTTCCGGAGGGATTGACCCTTCCGACCAACGCATTGAGCATGGCGGAGGCGCCTGCCTGCCCGCTTAAATATCCATGGAGCACTGCCTCACACTGTCCGATCCAGGGCATCTCGATCGCCGAACCGCCGGAGAGTACGGCCACCACATGGGGATTGGCCTCCGAAACCATCTGCAGAAGCTGAATCTGGCTTGCAGGCAGCTTCATATTCGGGCGGTCCAGCCCTTCGGACTCGGAAATCTCATCCAGGCCGATGTAGAGCAATACCACATCCGCTTTTTTCGCCAGTTCCACTGCTTCCCTCTCCAATGCCGGGTCTGCCGGGCCGGTCCGATGATAGCCCGCGGCAAAGCCTGCCATCCCAAGCGGGAAATCTTTGATCACATCCAGCGTAGCTTCCAGCCTGGTGGGATTCACGACGGAAGAGCCTGCTCCCTGGTATCTGGGCGTTTTCGCAAAATCTCCGATCACCGCCACCTTCGTATTCTCCGCCAGCGGCAGGATGCCGTTTTCATTTTTCAGCAGCACAATGCTCTGCTCCGCCGCCTTCTGTGCCATCTTATGGTGCGCTTCCTTGTCAAAGCCTTTACCCTTTACCTTGTCCACGGCCTCTCTTGCGGGCATCACGGAAGTCAAAAGCTCTTCTACACGCTGATCGACCATGGCTTCGCTGATCCTGCCGGATCTGACCGCCCGGATCAGCTCCTCGTCGGAATCGCCCCCGGTGGTCGGCATTTCCAGATGAGAGCCTGCCGCCACGCCCGCCGTGTGGTCATTGGACGCGCCCCAGTCGGATACCGCGAATCCGTCAAATCCCCACTCATCCCGCAGGATTTCCTGCAGAAGATGTTCGTTTTCATTGGCATATACGCCGTTGATCCGGTTGTAAGAAGTCATGATCGATCTCGGCGCGGCCTCTTTTACGGCAATCTCAAAGCCTGTCAGATAGATTTCCCGCAGCGTCCGCTCGTCCATCACGGAATCACTTGCCATCCGGCGCAGCTCCTGGGAGTTCGCGGCAAAATGCTTTGGGCATGCGCCTACGCCTTTCGACTGGATTCCGCGGATATAGCCTGCCGCCATCTTTCCCGCCAGGTAAGGATCTTCACTGAAATATTCGAAGTTCCGTCCGCACAGCGGGCTTCTCTTGATATTCATCCCCGGCCCCAGCAATACGCAGACATCCTGCGCCCCGGCCTCAATCCCCAGGTGCTCGCCGATCTCTTCCCCGA
>VSNK01000165.1 GCA_009774255.1 Faecalicatena sp. | reverse complement strand
CTCACCGGTGCTCCCATCCCGTATTTCAGAGAGTGCCTCAAGCTTTTTGCTTGCCGGCTTTGCGATGTCTGAGTTGTTGAGCCTGCTGCGGGAAGGACATGAGGTTGCGCTTTTGGAGATTGCGGACAGGATTGCCGGGGCGGCGAATCTGCTGTACCGCGGTGCGCTGCAGGAGCAGTTCGCGCTGCAGGAGCAGCTGACCATCCGCACCCGGGTATCCTGCGATGCGATCGAAGAGGATGGGGTTGTGATTCATCCTCTGGATAAGGAGGACGGGGCGTCTCCGGAAAAGATTCCCGCCGACAGTGTGGTCTACTGCGTAGGCCTGATCCCCAGAAGGGAGCTGGCGGAGTCCTTTGCGGAGCTGGCCTACGATGTGCGGATGATCGGGGACTGCATCGGCGCGCGGCGGATCAACGAGGCAGCCCATGAGGGATATTTTGCCGGGCATTTTATCTGAACTGCAGAAAAAGGATAAGATAACGACAGAAAGGAGTAAAAAGAAAATGATCAGCAGACAAGCACAGGAAATTATGGAAGTGCTCCGCAAAGGGAAAGAGGCATCCAGGGGGCAGAATTTATCGCCGGAGGAGACGGTGGAGCTTCGGGAAAACCTGAATACACAGATGAACAGCGCGCCCCTGCCGGAGGGGATCCGGATCGAGCAGATCCATGAGGGCAGTGTCCAGGGAGAGTTCCACCATAATCTGACACCGGGAAAAAGTGAGGAAAAGATCGTTCTGTTTATTTTCGGCGGCGGTTTTGAGACCGGGTCGGTGATCTCCAGAAGAAACTGCTGCAGCCAGGTGGCGTTGGCCTCGGGCATGGACGCGTTTGCGGTGAGCTACAGGCAGTGGCCGGAGGCCATGTACCCGGCGGCGCTGGAGGACTGCGTGGCGGCCTTCCACTGGCTGGAAAAGAAAGGCTACCGTCCGGAAAATATCCGGATCTTCGGGGAGTCCGCGGGAGCGAATCTGACCATCGCCGCGACCATGTATCTCAATGACCACGGCCAGCCGCTGCCGGGCAGGATCTGTCCCTTCAGTCCGGTCATAGACGTGACCAATTCCCTGCCGTCCAGGACATCCAGGGACGACAGAGACCCGCTGGTGCGGGGAGACGCGGCGAGCAGGTTTTTTACAAAGGAGGATGAGAAGCAGCCATATGCTTCCCCAATCCTGGGCAGCTTTCAAGGCTTCCCGCCCATGCTGGTCAATGTGGGTACGGAGGAGGTACTGTTCGATGACAGTATGGAACTCAAACGGCTTTGCGAGGAGGCCGGCGTGGATATCACCGTCAGGGTGTGGGAAGGGATGTTCCACAGCTTCTGCATTTTCCCGCTGCCGGAGACGGAAGAGGCGATGAAGGAGATCGGGGCGTTTCTCAGAGGGTGAAAACTTATGGAACAGACGATACGTGGCTGCCGGAGAAGGATTCTGGCAGTCACGGTTTCCCGTATGGAGATAGAAAATTAAGAAATCGACAGGAGCAGGATTATGTGGAAGGAAGCAAGCTGGCTTGGGGTTCCAAGAGCAGAGATTGAGGAAAAACAGATTTACCAGGGGGATATGAACGGGCGGTTTGCCCTTTACCGTCTGAAAATAGAGTTGGAAGAGCCTGCGGAGCTGGTCATGGATATTTCGGCTAATTCCAGATACCGGCTCTGGATCAATGAACGGCCGGTGCTATCCGGCCCATGCCGCAGCAGTGCGTACAGGCATTATTATGACACCGTGGATGTGGGCCGTTACCTGAAAAACGGTGTCAATGTGTTTGCGGTGCAGGGCCTGCTCTGTGACAGCATGTATACCAGCGGATGGAAAGGGGATCATCGTCTGTCGCTGTTCAGCGTGGAAGCCCTTCCGGCAGGACACCGCCTGGCCGTGGAAGGAACCGTGCGGGACAGAGCCGGCAGCCGGCTGGCGGATGTGACCACAGGCCGGGCGGACTGGAAGGTCTGGCTGGATCATACCTGGTATCTGGTGGGACAGCCGGGGGGTCAATGATAATCTGGGCGCAGTGACGGAGCACATTGATTTTAGAAAAACGCTGCCGGACTGGAAATGCATGGATTTTGACGACAGGCAGTGGAGAGCAGGCGAAAAGCTGGAGACAGCGGCGCCGGGGCCGGAAGCGCTGTACGGCCTGCAGAAAACCTTCGCGCTGGAGGAACGCCCGATCCCGCTGCTCTATGAAATTCCAGGAACGTTATCCAGAGAATTGGGGAATTCTGTTTTTGGAGAACATGAGTCTGCTGTCATAGGACCTCATGAACACCGGAGATTGTTATTTGAAGGGGATACATTATTCAACGGATATTTCCAATATCACATATCCGGGGGTGTGGGAGCGGAAATCACATTTACCTATTTTGAAAAATTCACGAAGGGCAGGGATGAGGTCAGGCGGGACGATTACCAAAACGGAGAGATCGGAGACCACGGACAAAAAGATACCATCATTGCGGATGGATCCGATCTGCTCTATGAGCCGTTCTGGTATCGGACCATGCGGTTTCTGCAGGTGGAGATCCACACCAACGAGGAAGCGCTTGTGTTCCACCGCCCCCGGTATCTTGCCCCCGGCTATCCGCTGGAGCCGGGGTCTTACATCCGCTCCGGCGCTCCATGGGTGGAACCGGTCTATGCCATGTGCGTCCGCACGCTGCAGGCATGTATGACGGATGCCTACATGGACTGTCCGTTCTGGGAGCAGATGCAGTACCCCATGGATACCCGGCTGCAGGCGCTGTTTACCTATGCGTGCAGCCAGGACACCGCACTGGCCAGGAAGGCGCTCTCGGATTTTCATGACTCCATGCTGCCCATGGGGCTGATCCAGGGGCATGCTCCGGCAAATCCGAAGCAGGTCATCAGCACATTTTCACTTCACTATATTTTTATGCTGCTGGAGTATTATAAACGTACCGGAGATGCCGGCCTGCTGAAACAATACCGTTCCGATGTGGACGCAATATTGGAATACTATGACAGACACATGGGGGCACAGGGACTTGTAGAAAATCTGGGCTATTGGGATTTCGTGGACTGGCAGGAAAGCTGGCATGACACCCAGGGGCGCCCCGGAGCCGCGGCCTGCGGCCCATCGACGATCCTCAATCTGATGTATGGGAAAGCACTTCTGGACGGCGCGGAGATCTATGAGAATACCGGAAGGCCGGGGACGGCGGAGGAATACCGGGAACGGCAGAAGCATATCACAGACCGGATCCAGGCTTTGTGCTGGGACGAGGACAGGAACATGTACCGGGAGGGACCCTCCTATCCGGAATTTACACAGCATGCCCAAAGCTGGGCGGTGCTAAACGGCATGATATCCGGCAGGGAAGCCGCAGAGCTTCTGCGCAGGACCTTTGAGGAGCCGGATGTACTGCAGTGCGGTTTTTCTACCTGCTTCGAACTCTTCAGGGCCTGTGAGAGAGCCGGCTGTTATGAGCTGACGTACAGCCGGATGGAACAGTGGATCCGCCTGCTGGAGGAACACTGTACGACCTGCCCGGAGACCCCGGTGGATTCCCGGAGCGAATGCCACGGCTGGAGCGCTCTGCCGATCTATGAACTGCTCCATGTGATCGCCGGAGTGCGCAGGGAGACCGGCCATCCGGAAACCGTAGTCGTTTGGCCGCATATGGAAGGGCTGTTATCGGATCTGGAAGGAGAGATCGCGACAGAGTATGGCAGGATCGGATTTTGCTATACTTATGCGGACGGACAGATACACGGGGAGATCTCGCTTCCGGGGGGAATGAATGGAACATGGATTGGGACGGACGGGAACAGCAGGGAGCTGAAACCAGGGAAAAATGTGATTTAGGGAAAGAGATTCAACAGAAAAAGGATGGAAAGCCGCAGACTTCGAAAGAAACAAGTCTGTGGCTTTGACATTAGTATCTATAAATAATCCGCAGGTTAAAGGCCCTTTTTTGGAGTGAAAGAGATATTCAAAACCATTCCCATGCCGTCGGCCAGTCTTTGAAGAAGTTTGATGGAAGGATTTCTGGTTCCTTTCTCCAGCTTGCTGATCTCCGTCTGAGCAATCCCGGTGCGTTCAGAGAGTTCTTTTTGTGTGAGATTTTGAGAGGTTCTGGCCTCAACAATGGCGCGGACCACACTCATTTCAGGCTGAATCTCTTCATACGCTTTCGCAAATTCCGGATCTTTCATCTGATCCTCCATAAATTCATCTAAAGTCATCATAATTTTTCACCTCCTATTTTCCATACGATAAAAATCTTTTCTTCTTGCTTTTGCAAGCTGAATTTCTTTTGCAGGCGTTTTCTGCTGTTTTTTAATAAAGCCATTTGTAATAATGATTCTCTGATCTGCATAGAAGAAAAATAAAGCTCTGGAAATATTATTCCCTTGTATAGCACGCAATTCAAAAATTCCATCATCAATATGTTCGGTATAAGGCATTCGAAGTTCATTTCCTTTTTCTGCAAGCAATTCCATCAAAGCACCCATTTTTGCACGCAGCTTTGGATCGAGAGACAACATAAAATCCAGAACCGGTTTTTGGCCACTTTCGGTTTCATAGAACTCAACGGTAAACACTTATTTGTATTCCACCTTCCTAAATATAAATTCAATTTTATTATATGAGATATATCTCCCGCTGTCAACCTGATAATGTGTGAAGGTATTATGATGAACGGTATAAAACGTTTGTCGGAGGGGCGCGCCGGTTGATGTATTCCATATTTTTGTGGTAAATAGAAAGTGAAAATGTTATAATCATATGAATAAGAGGAGGAAAAAATTATGGTACATTATTTTGCATGTGATCCAAACACAGCAGTTGCAGACACAAAACAGGGAAAGGTCAGGGGGTACGTCTATGACGGCATCACGATCTTCAAAGGCATTCCCTACGCGAAGGCGAAGCGTTTCCACGCGCCGGAGCCGATAGAGCCGTGGGAAGGCGTCCTGGAGACCGTCAACTATGGCTATGTCTGCCCTCTTTTGGAACTGCCGAAACCAAACGGGGAATTGAACGTCCCCCACAGGTATTGGGTGATGAATGAGGACTGCCAGAACCTGAATGTATGGACTCCCGCCTGCGACGGGGAAAAGCGTCCGGTCCTGGTGTGGCTGCACGGCGGCGGCTTCGAGTCCGGCTCCGCGATCGAGCATATTGCATATGAGGGAGAAAATATGTGCCGGATCGGGCAGGTGGTCGTGGTGTCCATCAATCACCGGCTGAATATCCTGGGATACTGCGATCTGTCGGCCTATGGAGAAGAATATGCGAATTCAGGAAATGCGGGAACAGACGATATCATTGCGGCTCTGCGGTGGATTCAGGAAAACATCGCAGGGTTTGGCGGTGACCCGGATAATGTGACGCTGTTCGGGCAGTCCGGCGGCGGAGCGAAGATCACCACGTTGCTGCAGACTCCAGCGGCAGATGGATTATTTGCAAAAGGGATCAATATGAGCGGCGTCATCGGACCGCTTCTGGCAGACAGCAAAGGCGACGGGGAGGAGCTTGCCATCGCATTGATGGCCGAGCTGGGGATCGACGGCGACATCCACGAATTGGAAACCGTACCCTATGACAGGCTGGCAGAGGCATACCGGCGTGTAAAGCCGGAATTTGCCGCTGCCGGAAAATATACAGGCTGCACACCCTGTCCGAATGCATTTTACAGGGGGACTCCCGAGGAAAATGGATTCCGTGAGGAAACGGCCCGGATTCCATTGCTGGCAGGCACCGTGTATGGAGAATTCTCAGGATTTATGCCGTCGGCATATCATGGAGACAAGCTGACCCTGGAAGAGGGCGCCAAGATCGTAAAAGAGACGGTTGGAGAAGAAGCGGCAGCAGAACTGCTTCCCCTGTTTGCAGAAGCATACCCGGAGAGAAATCCGGCGGATCTGCTGAAGCTGGACTTTTTGTTCCGTCTGCCCACGCAGCAGTTTATCCGGCAGCGCAGTGCCGGAAACCAGTGTACCTATTCCTATCTGTTCAATCAGGATCTGCCGATTTATGGCGGGAGCGTGCCATGGCACTGTGCGGATGTTCCGTATGTGTTCCATAATACCGAGATGGTTCCTTCCACCCAGGAGGAGGGCGTGACAAAACTGGAAGCCCAGATCTTTGACAGCGTGATCGCGTTTGCCAGGACCGGAAATCCCAACCATGCAGGAATCCCGCATTGGCCGGCCAGCTCCCCGGGAGAGGAGCATACGATGATATTCTGTAAGAATACACAGGTACGCCGCAACCACGATGCCAGGCTGATCCCATTATTGGCGAAGCATATGGGGCCGATGTTTGAACGGATGATGCGCGAAAATATGGGGGATGTGCAGCATTGAAGATAGAACCGGGGGCAGAAAGCGGTACACTAGGAATGTGCAGGAATCATGCTTCCCTCTTTTTCTGCCGGTATTCATTTGGCGTCAGGCCGTACTTTTCCTTAAAAATCGTATAAAAATGACTGCGGTTCGTAAAACCGAGCCGACGCATGATATCAGAGATGTTCATGTCAGTGTATGCCAAAAGGCGGGCGGATTCTTTCAAGGTAAAGTTCCGCCCGTATTTTAATAAGGACATGCCGGTCCGTATTTTGACGATCTTGTTCATATAGTCCGGATCGTAATGCAGCTGTGAGGCCAGGTCATGTCGGCTGATGCAGCCGTTCGTCTGGGTCAGCAGCTCCTGGATACGCAGGAACAGATATTCCTCCTTGTCGCTTGGCAACGTGAATTTCTGCATAGTATACTGTCCCATATCCAGCAAAATTGATAAAATGCGGGCAATAAGACCTGAAACAAGGGGCAGAAAGCCGGGACGTCGATCTGCGGTTTCTCGGATTATGATGCCGAATATTTGTTCAAATTCTAAAACAGCAGCGGCCGGGGAAGATGACGGCATAAAATCCCAATATTGCTTTTGCGGGGCGCTTCCGTCACTGCATGTTTTCCGAACCAGGTCATAAATCCGATTTTCCTGCAAAATGACATGTCCGGTTTTATCATAATGGATGTCAGAGCGGACAATATTGAGGAAAAAATCATTTGAGACGGCAAGAAACATCAGTTCCGCATTTTCATGGGCAATTTCTACATGTCGGACATTTTGGTTGACCAGGCAGCACTGTCCCTCCTGATAAGTATAGGTCCTGTCTTCCATTTTCTGTATGATGCGTCCGTGTATGACGAACATAAATTCAAAATAATCATGCTGGTGCATGAACCGGTTTCTTACAAAGTCGGACTTCATGCGAGAAGTGTTGCTCCTGGAAAAGCCCGGGGCGATCAACGTGTAAAAGACTTCGTCGCGGTCCAGGTCATAATTCATATAGATCAGCATATAAGGACCGTTCAGTCTGTACTGTTCCGCATAAAGACTTGCCCGGTTATCTATTTGAAGCTCAGTCAGAGAGATGTTCTTTTTTAAAAGAGACTCATTTGCAGGATTCATAGAAATCTCCTCGTCAATCCATAATCGTTATTTTTTATTTGCATTTTATTTTACCCAGTTTATAAAAAAATGAAAAGTAGAATGATTTTAGAATACGGATTTTGCATTATTTTTTGTTTTGAAAGACTGTTTTCGACATTGAAAACCAAAAAAGGACAAGATACAGTAAATACAACAGAAGTTCAAAGCGCGCGAAAGAATGGATGGAATGAAAATCAGGGAGGAATCTACTATGAGTAATCAGAAACAACAAGAACAAAGCTTATCGCTGATCCGCAAGATCGGATACGGCGTAGGAGATGCGGGCTCCAATTTCTGCTGGACGTTCATCGCATCCTTTATCATGATCTACTGTACAAACACGCTTGGAATCAGCGCTGCGGTTGTGGGGACGCTGCTGATGCTTTCCAAGGTTCTGGACGGTATTACGGATGTCTTTATGGGGCGCATCATTGATGCCACACACAGCAAGATGGGAAAGGCAAGGTTTTGGTACTTTGTCAGCTCATTCCCGGTAGCGATCTTTACGTTTATTCTGTTTAATGTGCCGGGCAGTTTTACGGAAAATACGAAGTATGCATTTATTTTCATTATCTATACTCTGATTGGAGCGGTATTTTACACCATGAACAATATCGCGTATTCGACACTGACTGCATTGTGTACAAAAAATCCGAAAGACCGGGTACAGATGGGCAGCTACCGATTTGTTTTTGCCGGAGTTGCAATCCTGTTCCTCAGCTTTTGCACCAGCGGATTGCTGGAATATTTCGGAGGCGGGCAGAAAGGCTGGAGGGCTGTATCCTTTATTTATTCGATCATCTGCCTGGTGCTTTTGCTGGTGCCGGTATTCGCGGTGCATGAACTGCCGGAAGAAGCATTAAGGGAGGCTTCGGGAATGGATAAGGGGAAAGACGAACCCGGATTTTTACAGGGGATCGTTCTTCTTCTGAAAAACAAATATTTTCTTCTGATCCTTGCGCTTCATCTGGTGAAGTATATGGGGAGCGGGCTTACTTCTGGTCTGGGCATTTACTTCGCCACCTATCAGCTGGGAAATGCGTCTCTGCTCGGTACGCTGAGCCTGGCGGGAATCCTTCCGGCGGCAGTAGCCCTTCCGTTTGTCCCGGTCTTGACATCCAGATTCGGAATGAGCAGGACGGTAATGACATCAAATATTGCCGGGGCACTGGGCTGTATTCCGGTCGTTATAGGAGGTTTGACCGGTAATTTCACGATGGTTTTTATTGGCATGGTGTTGAGAACGATTGCTTCTGCGCCGCAGACGGGAGCGATGACCGCGATCATTGCAGAAACGGATGAATATCTTAATCTGAAGTTTGGCTACAGACTGACTGGAATGATTTATTCCTGCTCTTCCGTTGGAGTCAAAGTAGGAACAGGACTTGGAACGGCGTTGTGCGGATTTATACTGGATTTTGGCGGATTTGATGGAATGGCGGAAATACAGACGGCAAGGGCACTGGCGACTATCAACTGGTCCTATCTGCTGGCAGTGATCGTACCGATGGTTCTTGCTGCGGTTCTCTTTTACTTCTTGAGAGTGGAGGAAGAAAATAAGAAGATGCGGGCAGAGATGCAGATAGAGAAATAGAAAGGGCAGAGCAGATGCAGAGACAAAATTTTAACCGGGACTGGACAGTGAGAAAAGTACCAGAAGGAATGGCATATTCTGCGCCGGGCAGCGAAGGGCAGAAAGTGACGCTGCCCCATGACGCGATGATCTGGGAAAAACGTAGTACCGCCAATACATCAGGAAGCGCAGGCGGCTATTACGCGGGCGGTAATTATGAATACGTGAAAAATTTTTATGTGGACGAAGCAGAAAAGGCGGAAACATTCATCCTTGAATTTGAGGGAATCCATAACAGCGGTTATGTGTATGTAAATGGGGCCTTAGCAGGAAGCGTCCAGGGGGGTTATACGAGGCTTCTTGTTGATATTACGCCATATCTTTGCTTCGGTGCAGACAATCAGGTTTTGGTAAAAGCTATCAATACGGCTATGCCAAACAGCCGGTGGTATACGGGCAGCGGCATTTACCGCCCCGTGCATTTGCATAAGGGCGGAAAGATCCGGATTGATGTAGATGGGCTGCGTATTTCCACTCCGGAAATTTCGGAGGGGATTGCGGCAGTGAGAGTGGATACGTCGGTCATATACGACGGGAAGGTTCGAAAAACGGTGGCATTAAAAACAGAAATCCTCGCTCCCAATGGGGAGATTGTGGCAGGAGAGAGTTCCCGCATGACCCTGCACAGCCAGAGTAAAACGGTGCAGACACAGAGGATTTACGTAAAAGAGCCGGCATTGTGGTCAGTGGATGATCCGCAGCTTTATTGCTGTAAAGTGACCATATACGACGGGGAAACGGTTTTGGACACGGCAGAGAGCACGTTCGGCATCCGCAGGCTGGAACTGGATCCGGTCAATGGACTGCGGATCAATGGCGAGAAGATCCTGCTCCGGGGAGGGTGCATCCATCATGACAACGGTCCGGTGGGCGCGGCGACTTTTGAGCGCGCGGAGGAACGTCGTATCGAACTGTTGAAAGAAGCAGGATTTAACTCGATCCGCGCTGCCCATAATTCTTCTTCGAAGGCATTGCTCGACGCGTGCGACAGGCTGGGGATGCTGGTCATGGAAGAAAGCTTTGACATGTGGACACAGACAAAGAGACCCTTCGACTATTCGCTGGTGTTTGCGGATAACTGGGAGAAAGACCTGGAGGACATCGTGCGGAAAGATTTCAACCACCCCTGTGTGTTTATGTATTCCGTTGGGAATGAGATCAAGGAAATTCATACACCGAACGGCGCACAATGGAGCCGGAAAATGACGGATAAAATACGAAGTCTTGATTCCACCCGCTATGTGACGAATGCCATCAATGGAATGATCGGAATCATGGACGATCTGCCGGCGGTGATGAAGGATATGGGTATGACCTTGCCGGAAAGGACGCCGGGCGGTGGAATTAATGATACGATGACCGCGCTGATGGGAGCGATGAATTACCTTTCATCACATCCGAAGGTGGAAGATGGTTTAAAGGAAGCTTATGGAACGCTTGACCTGATCGGCTTAAACTACATGCGGGACGTGTACGACCAGATGAAGGAATATCCCAACCGTGTATTTTACGGGGCGGAAACACTGCCGCCGGATATAGCGCCGAATTGGAAGAAGGTAAAAGAACTGCCGTCCTGTATCGGGGATTATACGTGGACAGCCTGGGATTATCTTGGAGAAGCCGGGATCGGCATTGTGACATATGACGGCCGATTGAGATTTGCGAAGTCCTATCCGGCATATCTGGCTTATTGCGGCGATCTTGACATTACCGGATACCGGCGTCCGATGAGTTATCTCCGGGAAATTGTATTTGGACTGCGGAAAGCACCTTATATTGCAGTGCAATTGCCGGAGCATTATGGTAAAGAGCCTATGTGTACGCCGTGGTCGCTGCCCATTACGGTTTCTTCCTGGACGTGGAAAGGACAGGAAGAAAAAAAATGTCTGGTAGAAGTTTATTCTGACGCTCCGGAGGTTGAGCTGTTTGTAAACGGAAACAGTGTCGGCCGTAAGCCCGCAGGAGAAGAACACAATTATCGTGTCTTGTTTGATACGGTTTATGTGCCGGGTGAAATTAGGGCAGAGGCATATTATGAAGACGGGACTATAGAAAGCCATTGCCTGCGCACGGCAAAAGACGAGGTGTCTCTGTGCATGAAGCCGGATCGCGTTAAGATTGGGAAGGACGACCTCGCTTATGTGATGGTCGAACTTCGTGATGCAGACGGAACGCTGCAGACTGCCGCAGACCGCAAAGTGTGTCTGAAAGTGGAAGGAGCAGGGCATGTGCAGGGATTCGGCTCGGCAGATCCAGTGTCGGAGGAAAATTTCTTTGATGAAAGCAGGAAGACATATTATGGACGCGCATTGGCTGTGATCCGCTCCGGAGAGGATTCCGGGACGATACGGCTGACCGCATGGGCGGACGGTCTGGAAGCGGCGTTCTTAGAAATAGAAGTAGAATAAACCAGATGATAAGAGAGCGGACTGTATTTTGCAGGGGTTTGAGGATCACGAAGTAAAGAGGAGACATTTTAAAATGTATTATGAAGAAATTAGATTATATGAGGATCGGGAGGATGTGAGATTGACAACTTACATTCTTGACGATTCCGTAGAAATGCTGAACGGAGGAAAAAAAGGCGCAGTTTTGATCTGTCCGGGCGGTGGATACCTTTACTGCTCTGACAGAGAAGGCGAGCCTGTGGCGATGGCCTTTGCGGCAATGGGATATCATACATTCGTTCTTAGATATTCCGTATATAATGAAAATAAAAGGGCCAGCACCCTGGATAGCATTTTACCAGATTTTTCAAAACCGTTGGAAGAAAAGCCGGGAGTGGTATTTCCTGGACCAGTCAGAGATATCGGCAAGGCAATGCTTTATATGAAAGAGCATGCAGCGGACTGGCATATCGACATGGAAAAAGTAGCCTTGTGTGGTTTCTCCGCGGGGGCTCATAACAGCGCCATGTATTCCGTATACTATAACCGTCCGGCTGTTACAGATTTTCTCGGCATCGGGGCGGAAGGAATCCGTCCGGCAGCGGTGATCTTGGGATATATGGTGAGTGATTATATGCCGCGACTATCGGAAGAGGCAGCGAAAAATCCTATGTCGAATGCAATGGACATTGCACTGATGAGGAGGGCAGGCGTTGCGGACAGAGAACTTGCGGAAAAAATAAGTCCCTGCCGTCTGGTGAATGAGCAAACTCCGCCAATGTTTATATGGACGACAGCAGAGGACCATCTTGTGGATCCGGCACAATCCCTTTGGATGGCATTGGCACTCAATAAGCATAAGATTCCCTACGAGATGCATATTTTCGAGAAAGGGATGCATGGTATGGCTTTGGCTACTTATGCGACGGCGGCACGGGAAAGACATCTTGATACGGATATAGAGAGTTGGATTCATATGGCGGATAAATGGTTACAAAAACGGTTGGCGCCAGAGTTTAGCAAGGACTTTAAAGGAATTGCAGCACTGTCTGGCAGCAGTTCGGCCGTTTCACAAGGTATACAATGATGCATTTCAGCTTCCGGCCGATCATTATACTGGTCGGTCGGGAGAATCCAGGCAAATCCAGTCAGTGCATTTTCTGCCATCTGTAAAATCATCCCTTCCTGCTGAGCACCACCGCCGCCCCCGCCCCGCAC
>VSNK01000164.1 GCA_009774255.1 Faecalicatena sp. | reverse complement strand
GTATAACATATAGATATATAATATCTATGAATTATACAGGCATATTTATGCCTGCTGAAAACGCTCTCTTGATAAAATAAGATATGAAAGAACTTGAGGAGGAAGAGGAAACAGATGGCGCGTTATCTGGTAGGAAAGAGTGGATTATTAAAGCAGACATGGGGGTTCGCCCAGGCGATAGAGGCGGCCGGTGACGGAGATATCATTGAACTGGAGGCTGGATTCAGCCCTTTTTATGAGCAAAATAACCATAGTATGACAATAACCAAAAGTATCACGATTGAGGGGAATCCTGTTGAGGATGAAGGCAGCGGTGAATGTTTGATAAACATAATCGATGCAGTATTTGTAGATAATGGAGCTGTTGTTACTTTGAGGAATCTGGAAGTCCGCAAGAATATTGATAAGAGCAATAACATCAATGTCAAAAACAGTTCAACCTTGATTGCGGAAAATGTTACTTTCACTTCTTATGCGGCTGAGGGTAAGAACTATCCGGTTATTTATGCGGCAAATAAGTCACAGGTTACATTGTTCAACAGTTATATTGCTCAATGTAATCTGCATGACCGCTGCTACCAGGTTTATGCGAATGATTCAATATTGGAAGTGAGCAATTCGACCATAAATGCGCAGATAAAAATAACCAATTCAAAGCTGAATATTCAGGATTCTTTGGTCAGTTATACAGAATCGAACGCGCTATATGCAGAAAAAGGCAGTGTGGTCACGGCGGAAAGGACCACCTTTGAAGGAGGCGCCAGAACTGAGAAAAGTCTGTGGGCTTGTGTAAAATTCGTAGATTCACAATTGACCGCTGCTGATACCGCAGTAAGACAACCGGAAGTTAATACGGCATTACATGCCGTAAACACAAAGGTCGCGCTGGATAGCGGCGGGTATGATTCGCTGTATTTTACCGGATCGGAGGTTACCATCGGAAGTATTGGCGTTGTAGAGAGTGTTGGAATTGACGCCGGTTCCCATGTAAAGGCACAGGGAATCGGCATTCTGGGGAAAGAAAATGGAAGAATTAATCTTTATGTAGGCGGGGAATCCTCTCTGGAGGCAGAGATGGTTTGTTTTGGCAGACTGACGAAGCCCAATACCAAAGTTGAACGAAATTCCACGATCCATGTGGAGGAAATGATTCAGGCGGCATATGACCTTGAAGCAGGGGAATTTATCATTAATGAAGAAGGATTTTTTACGGAAGTAACAGATGCACCGAAGATTGAGTATTTTGGAAAACTGACCGCATTCGAGCGTTTGAACCAGATGGTAGGAATCAGCAGCGCAAAAAAGGCAGTGGAAGAATTTGTCGCGATTGCCGAGATGAATAAAAAGCGTGAAAAGCAAGGCTTTAAAAATTCAACGTTTTCGCTGCACAGCCTGTTTTTGGGCAACCCGGGTACAGGAAAAACAACGGCTGCGCGCCTTGTGGGTGAGATACTCTATGAGAAGGGAATCATCAGTTCTCAAAAATTCGTGGAAACCTCGCGTTCGGATCTGGTTGGCCAGTACATAGGAGAAACAGCAATTAAAACAAGAGAAGTATTGAAGTCTGCGTTGGGAGGGGTATTGTTCATTGACGAGGCCTATACATTATGGGCAGGCGCAGATAATCCAAAAGACTATGGAATTGAGGCTATCAACGAGATCTTGAAATTTATGGAGGATCACCGTCAGGATATTGTCCTTATATTTGCCGGCTATACACACAGTATGGAGCTGTTTCTTGAAAGCAACGAAGGGCTTAGAAGCCGTATTCCGAATACCTTTATATTCGAAGACTATACGGAGGAGGAACTGACTCAGATCGGCCTCGGCGACCTGCATGAACAGAAATATGAAATAGATGAAAATGCATATGCCGATCTGGTATATAGAAAGAGTGCTGAATCCAATGACAAAAGTAATGGACGATGGGTGCGTAACCTGAATGAAAAGCTGATCCGAAAGATGGCAGTCAGAGTGTCCAGGGATCCCCACGCGAATTTGGTGCTGATCACACAAGAGGATATAGATGCGGTATAAAGATTGCCGGATAGAAAAGAAAATACAATGGGAAAAGGAGAAATGAGCGATGTCAAACAAGCATTATGTACAACCGCCAAAAAAATCGTATTTAAAGAGAGTAATTGAAGAAACGAAGGATGCATATTCATATCTTCATCCGGATTACATGAAACGAAAGCTGGTCCATCTGATTTTTGTTATTCCGCTGGAGTTTATTATCTACGGACTGATCTACGGTTTTATTTTTATGGACATTACAGGCATGGATAATAATACTGCACCATGGATTCTCGATTTTATTGATTTGATTCTTATTATTGTTTCAACGATTATTAGCGCATATTTTTATCCGTTTTCTCTCTGGTGGTATAAACAGAGCTTTATCGGAACCATGCTCAATAATATGTACCATATCGGGGCGTTTTGGGTAGTCATACTGAAGATCATCGGAACTTTGGTCGGCGGTATCGCCATTGCAGGAACATTGGCGCCCATCATGGGTCCTCTCACCCTGCGGAAATGCAGGAAGAAAAATATGATTATTGGTGAGCCGATTGATTTTGATTAAATTTAAAATTTATAAAACTTTTTTCTGCGCGATGTTGTCTCTATATTATAGAAACAAATTTTTACAAGATTTATAAAATATGGGAGATTAAAATTATGAAGAGAAACACAGTATTAGCAATGGGTTTGGCAGTAACGATGATGGTAAATGTTTTGACCGGATGCGGAAACAACGAAACGGCTGCAGAAAGCCTGACTCCGGAGAAAGAAATTTCCAGGCTTGAAAAAGCGACTCCGGTTGTTGACAAAAATAAAGAAACTTCAAAAACACAGAAAGACACAGAACAGGCGAAAAATACAGATTCGGCGGCAATACCCGCCAATGTATTGGAGGAAGGAGAAGCAGAGTCCATGGTAGAAGCCTCCGCTCAGACCGGCCTGGAAGTAAAACCAGAAAGTAGTGACACTGACAACTATGGGAACGGACAGAACAGTAATATATCCGATACGACTATTTCTGCCCCAAATCTGTCAAGCGAGGCTTCATCTCAATCCAACCTTAAATCGTCGATGGAAGCTTCGGTTCAGTCAACCCCCAGACTGTCTGATGAAGCTTCTGGTCTGGCAAACCCCAGACCGTCGGACGAAGCTTCAGTTCAGGCAAACGCCAGACCGTCGGATGAAGCTCCGATTCAGGCAAACCTTAGACCATCGAACGAAACTTCCGTTCAGACGAAAACAGATGTTAAATCGGAAAGCACCGAAACCAATGGCTCTGAAAAGGTACAGGTAAACAATACGGCCAATACACCAGCCTCTAGCTCCAAACCATTGACCGAAAACACATCCGGCGGAAATGTATGGAACAGCGATTCCGGAAATGATAATACTAATGTTTCTTCTGGCACAAAGAGCGAAAACAATAATAACGAAAGTTCGGTTCATACGACGGCACATACACATAGTTGGAAGGAACATACCGCCAAGCGGTGGGTGTCTTCCACCATAACGGTGGAAGATGAGCCGGCGCAGTACAGTGAAAGATATACTTTATACAAAATGTACTGGTATAATACAGACACATGGGAGGAGACGAGAGATCCTTCTCGATTCGATGCGTGGATGGAGGATATGGAAGGCGGACCATTATCACCCATCTCCTTGGCAAAATGCGAAAATCCTGAGGCTGACCCTTTGTTTCTGGGATACGATGAATACGGCCACCCGTCTTTTACGAATGACCATGCCATCTTCCCGGAACATTATGATTTGATTGTTCCGGCAGTCACCCACGAGGAATACGACGGATATTACGAAACCTACGTGGACTATTACTATTGTGATTGCGGCGCAAAAAAATAATTGTTAGATTAATAAAAAATAAACCTACCTCGTCAAGTACAAGGTAGGTTTATTTGCGCTTGTTGATCCTATTATCTATGTAGGCAAGCAGTGAGAGAAGAATGAACTGCCCAGAAATCATAACACATGGGAAAGTGTTTTTTAATGAATGTTCGATTTATCTGTATTGTAGTATAGATATTGTTACAGGTCACACCTTGACCAGGTGTGACCTGTCTAGATATTTCCAAGAGAGAATGTTATGATGAATAAAGGCTTTACACTCAAAATTCTGTTTGCTATAATGAAGATATCTCATATGCGATATTTTCATTATTATATAGAAGGGAGGCGATTCTATGCCGAGTACAGGGGAAATCATTGAAAGAGCAATCAATGATTTTCAAAAAACGCAGCGGCATATGAAACATGCGAAGGAAGAGCATGCCGAAAAAACGTATGCCGGATTGAAGGAGGATTATACATCGTTGAAGGCACTATTAACATCTTTGGGCGTGAATCTGACAGAGATTGATAGGATAAAAGAGTAATCAAAATCAGAGTGTAAAATCAGGAGGTCCGCAGCCCCCCCCCGGCGTCATGAGAAATTGCTTTTTAAACAGGCGGTTAAAGTTGGACAGATTGTCAAACCCGGCCTCCTGGGAGCTCTCCAACACCGTTTTATCCGTGTTTTTCAATTCCAGAAAAGCCTTTTCCAGGCGGAATCGGTTGAGATAGCGGATAAAGCTGATCTCTGTCACCTGGCGGAACCAGCGCATGAAATGGCTGGAACTATAACCGCATACACCAGCGGCTTCCTCCACCGTGAGGGGCCGCTGAAAATTTTCTTCGATAAAATGCAGGATATTTCTGGCTGCACAGGTCGATCGCGCCGCTGCCCCGTCCCTTTTTAATGTAGATGATCTCCATGGTATCCTGCCAGTGCAGCGGTACAGACGGAAAGATTTTCAATCACAACCTTTGCGTGTTTGATCCGCGGATCGTCTCATACAGGTGGTTGTAGATATAGTCAATACACAGGACCACCGGCTTTGAGTAGACCTCAGCCTTGTCAAGCGAGGTCATTTTCTTTGTATAGAAAGCAAACATATCTGCATGGAGCGCCTTCACTTCGTCCACGCTTTGCAGGGTGTAAAAGGTGCAAAAGACAAAAAACGTGAGCAATTGGAAAATTTGCTGTATGAGTCCATCCTGCAGTGATACAAAAAGTCGTGCCTGAAATGTGAATAATAATACAAAAAGTCGTACGTAAAATGTGTATATAATATTGAATATCGGCGCAAAATGTGGTATGTATAATATAAAGCTTTGGGGGAGGTGCACTATGCACTTTTTTCCAATAGTTCCGAAGGAGAGGTGATCGAGATTATGTACCGCAGATTGATTGAACGATTAAAGCGATGGAAAGAGGATGAAAATCGGAAGCCGATGATCATCCGGGGCGCGAGGCAGGTGGGAAAGACGTGGCTCATGAAGGAATTCGGGCGGATCTGCTATGAGAGCTGCGCTTACATTTCCATGGATGAGAATGAGATCATGGAAAATGTATTCCGGGATGCGTTTGATATCGGACGCATCATTTCAGCGCTGGAGATCTCCGTCGGATTTAAGATCATTCCGGGGAAGACCCTGCTGATCTTCGATGAGGTTCAGGAGATTCCGAGGGCGCTCAAGTCGCTCAAATATTTTTGTGAGGATGCCCCGGAGTATCATGTGATCGCGGCCGGTTCCCTGCTGGGGATTGCGCTTCATGAGGGCACATCGTTTCCGGTGGGGAAGGTGGACTTCTGCGATCTGCACCCGCTGGATTACCAGGAGTTTTTGTGTGCCTGCGGCGAAGAACAGCTCGCAGAGCTGCTGAATTCGGAGGATCACGGCCTGATTACGAGCTTTAAAAATAAATACATCGATTATCTGAAATTTTATTATTATGTGGGCGGAATGCCGGAGGTGGTGGTCACGTATCTGAATACAAGAGACCTGAAACGTGTCCGAAGCGTGCAGAATCGCCTCCTTTCTGCCTATGAAAATGATTTTTCCAAACATGCCCCGCCGGAGATCGTGACGCGGATCCGGATGCTTTGGAACTCCATCCCGACACAGCTTGCGAAGGAGAACAAGAAGTTTTTATACGGCCTGATCCGCGAAGGGGCGAGGGCGAGGGAGTATGAGGTGGCCATCACATGGCTGGCTGACTGCGGGCTCATCCACAAGGTCCACCGTGTGAAGAAGCCGGATTATCCCCTGCGGGCATATCAGGATTTTCAGGCATTTAAGCTGTTTGTTCTGGATGTCGGCCTGCTGGGCGCCATGGCCAGGTTGAACGCAAAGCTGATCCTGGAAGGGAACCGGCTGTTTGAGGAATTCAAGGGAGCACTGACGGAGCAATATGTACTGCAGCAATTGGTGACGGACGAAGAAAATGATATTTTTTACTGGACCTCGGACACAGCAAAGGCAGAGATTGATTTTCTGATACAGAATGAAGAGGGGATTGTGCCGGTGGAGGTGAAAGCGGAGGAAAATCTGCAGGCCAAGAGCCTGAAATCCTTCTATAATAAATATCATCCTGGGCTGGCGGTGCGCGTCTCCATGTCCGATTACAGGGAGCAGGAGTGGATGGTGAATATTCCCCTATACCAGATCGGGAGTACAGGACGGCCTGTGATTGAACGGATGTGAGGAAATGCTGCTATTGGACGTCCTGCAGCTGAACGGATGTGAGGGAATGCAGCTATTGATGTAAGGTAACTGCTTAATCCCCAACCTGGACAAGCCGGAACCAAAATTTTGCCAAAATGCGCAACATTTCGTTGTTGAGCGCCTAAGGCAATTTTGAAGGTATTGCGGGCGTATCTGTGAGGGCACTGAGCAGATATGATACAAGGAGGAATGAGATGGTACGGATAGCGATCGTGGAGGACGATGAACTTTATATCTCCCAGCTTCTTAAGAATCTGGAGAATTACCAGAGGGAGGAGCAGGAGGAATTCAGCATCCAGGTATACCGGGACGGGGATGGGATCACGGCGAATTACAAGGCGCAGTACGACATCATCCTGATGGATATCCAGATGAAGTTCGTGGACGGGATGACGGCGGCGGAGGAGATCCGCAAAGTAGATTCTCAGGTGGTGATCATCTTTATCACCAACATGCCCCAGTATGCAATCCGGGGCTATGAGGTGGGGGCACTGGACTATATCTTAAAGCCGGTGTCCTATTTTGCATTTTCCCAGAAGCTCAAACGCGCGATTTCCAGGCTGAAGCGTTCGGGGAAGAGCTTTGTGGTGGTTCCCGTCAAAGGCGGGGTCAGACGCGTGGAGGTGGCGGACATTTATTATATTGAAAGCGAAGGGCACAATCTGGTGTACCATACCAGGGAGGGGAGCTTTGTCTCCGTAGGGACGATGAAGAGCGCCGAGAGCGCCCTTGCCGAAATGCACTTCTCCCGGGGGAACAAAGGCTACCTGATCAACCTGGAACATGTGGAAGGGGTCCGGGACAAGTGCGCGGTGGTAAAGGGGGAGAGCCTGCTGCTGAGCAGGCCCAGGATGAACGCGTTTATGCAGGATCTGACAAAATACTGGAGTGAGGTGAAGTAGAGATGGGAGATTGGGCAGCAGGGCAGATTCTTCCGGATATCCCGCGTTTTTATACGGCGCTGGCAGAATGGCTGGCCTGCCTTTTGTGCATGCGGGAGGTGGTACGGCGTTATTTGGGATGGAAATTCGCGGGGGTCGCGGCGGCGGCATTTGCGGTTCAGTCCGTCTTTCTGATCCTGACAGGGGGGCTGGACGGGCCCGTCTGGATGGTGTGCATGGCAGCGGCTGTTTTTCTGATGTTCTGCTTCCTGCGGATCAGCTGCGGGGCAAGCAGCCTGGATGTGGGGTATGCCTGCGTCAAGGCATTTGTCCTGGCGGAGTTTATGGCATCCCTGGAATGGCAGTTCCACTGCTTTTTGTATTACGGACTGGGGATAAAAAGCCCATGGGTGGGCGGACTGCTCCTGATGGCGGTGTACGGCGGGACCAGCCTTGTGATACGCGGGATCTCCGGCCGCTATATCTCGGAGACAGAGCAGATGAACATCACAGGGCGGGAACTGTTGTTTGCCGCCGTCATCGGGCTTTCCGTATTCTTGATGAGCAACATCGGATTTGTCTATTCCAATACCCCATTCAGCGGCGGGTATGCATCGGATATATTCAACGTGCGGACCCTGATCGACCTGGGAGGGCTGGCAATCCTGGTGGCTTACCACATCCAGCGGCTTCATCTGCGGGTGCAGCATGAGCTGGAAAGCATGGAGATGATCCTGCACAACCAGTACACCCAATACCAGCAGTCCCAGGAGACACTGGATCTGATCAATTACAAATATCACGACTTAAAGCATCACATCATTGCCCTGCGCGCGGAGGAGAACAAAGAGAAGCGGGAAGCCTATCTGGACCGGATGGAGGATGAGATCCGCAGCTATGAGGCACAGAACAAGACGGGAAATAAGGTGTTGGACACGCTGCTGACCGCCAAGAGCCTGTACTGTATGCGCAGCGATATCACGCTGACTTATGTGGTGGACGGCGCGCGGCTGGATTTCATGGACGTGATGGATATCTGCTCGATCTTCGGGAATGCGCTGGACAATGCCATTGAGTGTGAGAAGAAGATCAAGGAAAAGGAAAAGCGGATGATCGATGTGTCCGTATTCGTTCAGCAGGCATTTCTGATCATCCGGTTTGAAAACTACTGCGAGGGAGAACTGGCCTTTGAGCAAAATCTGCCGGTGACGACGAAGAAGCAGGCGGAATTCCACGGCTACGGACTCAAAAGCCTGCGACATACGGTACACAAGTACGGTGGGGAAGTGGACATCGACGTGGAGGATCACTGGTTCAGGCTGAAAATCCTGATACCGATATGAAATGATACAGGCGCCAAAGGGTCATGCGTGTCATATTTCTGTCCATATCGGAACTAGTACATCATTGCATTAATTCTTGAGTAATCAGCACTCGCTATCCGCGCCATCTGCACGCCTGCTAACCTAGGTGTAGCCCACTACACCGTCGGTTAGCAGACGCACAGCTGACACGAATATCGAGCACTATTACTTCAAGATTAATGCAAAGATGTACTAGTATAATCCACACTAATTAACCGTACATTTCGCTGGTCTAAATTTCCATCTGCCGCGTTGTCGTCAATCGACGTAGCCACTGCTACGCCTCATTCCTCCGCCTTGCAGGCTGAAAATTTATCCTGTGCGAGAATGTACCGGTAATTAGTGTGGATTATACTAGTCACAAACGATCATAAAAGATTGCGTTTATCTTTGCAGGAAAAAGTATGGCCTTTTGGCGCTTTCATCATGAAACATTTGATTGTGAAAAATATACAAAATCACATGCAAAAAATTGTATAATTTACCCATATTAAACACAGTTTATGCAGAAAATAAGCAGTTTATGCGAAAATCCGCACAAACAGAAAAAGTATGCTAAGATTTCTTCCAGAACAGAGGCAGCCTCTCATTCTTCTCACAAAATCAGGCGCGGTGGGAGTTTCGGGAGGCTGTAAAAAAAGGAGGAGAAAAGGAAATGATTGATTTTTTGGCAAAAGTACTTGGCCCTGTTTTTGTGGGGTTAGGAGTCAGTGAAGCGGATTTTCAGGCATATCTGACACAGCTCAGCGGTTATGTGTATTTCGCGGTCGGCCTGCTGGTGGTGCTGATCCTCATACTGGTGCTGGCCCAGAAGGCAAAGAAAGGCTTCCGGCATGTGGTACGCTGGCAGGCGGTGCTTGCATTCGTGGCGATCATAGCAGTGATGGCAAATATGATCTGCTACGGCCCGATGTACAGCAACGTGTCCGGCTTCCTGAACGCGGCAAAGGTAGACCTGTCTGACGAAACCGTGGCACAGAGCAGGGAAATGGTGAAGAAGCTTGGAGAGGAAGGGCTGATCCTTGCGAAAAATGAGGGGATTCTTCCGTTGGCATCCGATGTAAAGAAGCTGAATGTCTTTGGATGGGATTCGACCAATCCGATCCTGGGCGGAACCGGCTCCGGTTCTTCGGATTCATCCTCAGCGGTGGGAATCCTGCAGTCGCTGCAGGATGCGGGATACGAGACAAACCAGACGCTGACCGACCTGTATACGGAGTATCGGGCAGACCGTCCGGAGATCAGCATGCACGGACAGGACTGGACACTTCCGGAGCCGACGGCGGACGCATATACGGACTCCATCATGAGTGAGGCAAAGGATTTTTCCGATACGGCGGTGATCGTGATCGGACGGTCCGGCGGGGAAAACGCGGATCTGCCGACGGACATGAACGCGGTAATCAAAGGTACATACGATCTGGCAAATGTAGTTTCCAGCGCGCCGGACAACTTTGATTTTACAAGAAGCTCTTATACAAATAACGGTTCCTACGATGACTTTGAAGAGGGCGAGTCCTACCTGGAACTTTCCCGGACGGAGGAAGATATGATCGATAAGGTCTGCTCCGAGTTCGACAATGTGATCGTAGTGATCAACGCAAACAATGCGATGGAACTGAACTGGGTTGAGGAATACGACCAGATCGGCGCGGTGATCCTGGCGCCGGGTACGGGAGCTTCCGGCTTTGCGGCACTGGGTGAGATCATCAACGGTTCCGTGAATCCGTCCGGAAAGACCGTGGACACCTATGTCCGGGATCTGACGGCGACTCCATATTATAACAATATCGGAAACCACTCCTACAACAATGTGAAGGATCTCAACGACCAGGGTGTTGCGGCGGATGCCTCCTCCATGGGAAATCTTTCCTTCGTAAACTATGTGGAAGGCATCTATGTAGGCTACAAATTCTACGAGACGGCCGCGGACGAAGGTCTGATCGAATACGAAAAGCATGTGCAGTATCCATTTGGATATGGACTGAGCTATACCACATTTGAAAAAGAGATCCAAAATTTTAAGGACAACGGCGATACCATTACATTTGACGTGGAAGTGACAAATACCGGCGATACGGCAGGCCGGGACGTGGTGGAGATTTACTTCACACCGCCTTATGAAAACGGCGGGATTGAAAAGGCTTCCGTGAATCTGATCCAGTTTGAAAAGACAGAGGAACTGGAGGCGGGAGCTTCCGAAACGGTTTCCTTTGAGATCGCGAAGGAAGACATGGCGTCCTACGATTCGGAAGGGATCAAGCTCCAGGGCGGCGGCTACATCCTGGAGGCGGGAGAATATACGGTATCCGTACGCTCCGATTCCCATACGGTGGAGGACGAGGAAAGCTTTACCGTAGACAAAGATATTGACTACAGTAAGGAAGGCCGGGAAAGCGACCTGGAAACAGCGGTAAACCAGTTCGAAGACTATTCCAGAGGCGAATTTGTACAGTTATCCAGAAAGGATGCATTTGCAAATTATGAAGAGGCATGTGCGGCGCCCTCAGACGCACAGTATGTCATGTCCGACCAGGTGCGGGAGAAAGTCATTGAAAGTGCGGTAGGCACCTATGACGGTACAAAATATAATGACGATACGGATGAGATGCCTGCTATGGGGGCAAACAACGGGCTGACTCTTTATGACCTGGCAGGGATGGATTATGACGATCCGAAGTGGGAGGAGCTGCTGGATCAGATGAGCTTTGACGATATGGTGAAGCTGATCAACATCGGCGGCTGGCAGACCACGGAAGTGAAGTCCGTGGGCAAGATCGCCACCTCGGACTGCGACGGCCCGGCAGGCTTAAGCAACTTTGTGACCGGAGCATATGGAACCGCGTATCCTTCCGAGGTATTGATGGCGCAGACCTGGAACCAGGGGCTGGCATATGAACTGGGAAAATGCATGGGCCAGGAATACAAGGAAGCCAACAACTACGGCTGGTACGGTCCGGCTATGAACACCCACCGCTCCGCATTCGCGGGACGGAACTTCGAGTACTATTCCGAGGACGGCGTACTGGCAGGACGGATCGCGGCAAATCAGGTCAACGGCGCGGCAGAGCACGGCGTATATGCCTACATCAAGCATTTTGCGCTGAATGACCAGGAGATCAACCGGACCTCCATGCTCATGACATTTTCATCCGAGCAGGCGATCCGCGAGATTTATCTGAAACCCTTTGAGATCGCTACCAAGGAATTTGAAGGAACCTCCCGCGCGGTGATGTCCTCCTTCAACTGGATCGGTACGGTGCCAAGCTGCGCCAACAGCAATCTGCTGAACAACGTACTCCGGGGCGAGTGGGGATTTGTCGGCATGGTAGAGACCGATTATGACGGCTCTTACGGATATATGATCACAGACCACAGCATCCGCAACGGAAACGACCTGATGCTGGGCTTCGGAAGCGCAGAGTCCAATCTTCTGGAGGACCAGAGCGCAACGGCGGTCCTGGCAATGCGGCAGGCATGCAAGAATATTCTGTATACGGTCGGAAACAGCGGCTACTACATGGCGGACAAAGATCCTGCCGGCGTGATGACCAACATGACGAAAATCTTTGTGACAGTGGATGTCATCATCGCGCTGGTGATCCTGGCTGTGGAGGCCATCGTGATCCTGCGGTATTTGAAAAAGAAGAAGGTGTAAGACGTGGAGATAAAGAAGATTGTTCAGGAAATGACTCTGGAAGAAAAATGTTATCTGCTCTCGGGAAAGGATTTCTGGCAGACCCGCTCCGTGGAGCGGTTGGGTATTCCGAATGTGACGCTCTCAGACGGCCCTCACGGGGTTCGGAAGCAGGAAGGGGCAAGCGACCAGCTTGGGCTCAACGGAAGTATTCCGGCAACCTGCTATCCAACGGCGGCAACCATTGCCAACAGCTGGGATCCAGAACT
>VSNK01000163.1 GCA_009774255.1 Faecalicatena sp. | reverse complement strand
GAATAATGTCTATGAATAAAGCTCCCAATATCACCGATGTTTCCCGGCAAATATTCCCAAGGCAACATTAGTGAATCAAATACATTCCTTATATATTTTTTTGTATCCGCCGAAATTTGAAAGGCCGCAATATTCGTATATCCTCCAAACCCTGCGATCTCCGGCAAAAGTTTTTCTGCACATATCACGGAATTCAATATCCCCGTAGCAAAACAATCTAGCTTCCCTTTTATGTTTAACATATCCATATATAATGTAATATCATGCAAAATTACAATTGCATTCTCATTTAGATATGGCAGAACTGACAGGAAGTTTAAAGATTCTATGGGATGGGCATGTGCGGTATCTAAGATTAAAAAATCGAATTTCTTATTTAGTTTTTCAACCCTCACAGAAGGATCTTCACCCACCAAAAGCTCCCATTTACCTTTCGGAATCTCTTGAAAATATTGATATACGAATTCACCTACTTTAATCTTCCCGACAAAGGGATGGTAGAAAACATCTGTAATATCGACAGATATTAACTTCGCATTTTCCATCTTTTGTATCGTATTTAAAATATTTACACTGTTGCCTCCTCCTGCAACACCTACCTCAAGAATATTCTCCGGTGCATAAAATTTTATCAGCCCACTGACAAAAAGCCGCTCTTCTTTTGTCATATCCGTATCCTGAAAATTCGGTTCAAAATGCTCCCCATACTCCTCCGGTCTGACTGGCAATTGTGAAATCTTTGTTGTTTTCATAACCTCTCTTCTCCATATAAAATTGTATCTGCTCAGTGCCCACACTGATACGGCCGCAATGCCATGCATGTTTATAATCTCATCAATGTTTGCATAAATGTACCTTTACCCAGGATTCTTTCCTGCTCTTCCGTGAAAGCTCTCTTTTATCGGTTCCTAAACCACTCCATACTTCAGCACAATATCTTTGAGATTCTCAAGAATATTCTCCGGTTCAAAATATCTCTCTACAAATTCCGTCATTGCCTCCGTCATATCTTCATAATTTTCCTGTATGAACGGTGCCGATGCCAGCCTAAGCGTATTCATCAAAACATATAAACGCAAGAACGGGGAACCATCCTACACTCTCAACATCCAACAGAACGATTTTTCAAGGGGCGAAGACTTTTGATATCCCACTGGCCATGATTTTCATTTTATGAATCCCATGGCTGACATGCGGAGACGGGCTACGTCTCAAATCGACTCCTTATATGTAAAGAATTCTTCCCGTGTGATAGATTTTCAGTTGGTTCCTGTTTGTCATAAAATAGAGCGTCTCAAGACTCTCACTCATGTATGCCGTATAACGGTCACAGCGATCCACCCCCTTTGGTTGCGAAAGTTCCTCGATCCTGTCCAGAATCGGATACAGCCATGCGCAGTAATCGGCAAACACCTGCTTTTTCGCAAGCATCATATTATAGTTATAAAATTCAGGGGCATCAAAAACCTCATCAAATTTCATCAAATAGTCCGGATATAAGTCTCCTACAACACGCCGCATTAACTTCCAGTCCTTTTCTGCCACATACCATGTATGGTGAACCTGGCAGGCCGGATAATGTACCATGGGATAAGGCAGCACGATGTCCACATCGTTTGCCTTTATCTTTCTGAGGTCCTCTTCTGACAGGTCCAGGATCCTCCGGTAGTGACAGATCCCTACATATTCATCCTCTGTATGCAGTCTGTTTTTCCATACCCAATAGTGTGCCGTCATCTCACAGCGGTTGGGATTTTTTTCCGAAATATTATCTCCGGTATTGTCATAGAAATCCGCCTGTCCGCTTATCTCTATCCCGTTCAAAACTGCTCCGGCACAGCCAAGATACAGCTTTCTCACATATGACGGCATCTGCGGCGGGCTCTCAAGCTGCTTGTCTTTATAAAAGGACGCGGCATATACCGTCAGCTTCGGCAGGTCACCCTGTGCCCCGGTTCCGTCAGGCAAACCCAGAGAATGAACTGATAAGAACCGGCCCTCCTTCTGGAAATACCGCCCCATGATATCCGCTTCCCTGTCAGAATCCAGCATGACAAGATTGGTGAATCCATTTCCTTCCAGAAGCGCTTTGACCTCTTTATGTATCAGCTCCGGAACAGCGGCATAAACCGCCACATCCGCCTTTTTCCTGTCTGAAAGTTCTTCTGAAATCTCCGTAAGCGGCCTCACCGGACAGCCCCAGATCTCATGGAAATTGTGTGCTGCATCTGTGACCAGAAATGCCTTGATTTTTTTCTCCGGCTCCAGAGCAGATAAGGCTTGATACAATCCTGCCGCGGTTGCCTTTGCTCCAAAAATGTAGTTCTCCATCTTTTACCTCGCTTTTACCACAGCATCAAACTTAAGATTCTGTGGAATATGTTCCTCCGCATCGGTCCAGTAAACCACCTCGCAGTGGTTTGAAAGCAAAAGCTGAGAATACCAGTGTCTGCCTGCAATGCCTTTCCCCACCAGGACAATCCTGCTGTTCCTTTTGATGGCACCATAAGGAACCTGAAACCGAAGCGGTGCGGTCGTCATCGTCCCTCCGCCTGCTCTGGCTGACTCAAATAAAATCTCCTCCAGAGATTTTGTGACGATCAGCCGATACCAATCCTCTACCCGCGGATCGTGAAAATATCCCTCTGGAAGGTCAGACGCTCCGAGCAGCGGAAATATCTCATTGCGATACTTGTTGTAAAGGAATTCCGCCTTATCCAGCTCCGTCATCCGATCAAAATATTCGCGCATCAGGCGTATGGCGACATTAAGATAACTCTGTTTCACATTTTCATATACGCCCAACTCCTTTAGACGTTTTACCACGGAATAGGTTCCTTCGTAAGCCGCCTCCGGGTGCCTCGTCTGGGAATCGCACTGGCTTGTTCCTGTTCCCACACGGTAATTGATCAGTGCCCTGTCCACTACGGCAACCCGCCTTGCGGCAATTGGAGCGATCATGGAGATGTCCTGATCATCCGATATCGGAATCGGTGTGAAGAAAAGGCCGTGATCTGTCAGCAATTGCCTGCGGAAGAGCTTATTCCAGGCGTAATTATCCGCAATCTCACAGATATATTCCGGGCAGTCCTTCCAGTGGAATGACGGCTTATCCGGAGCATATTGCAGGTCTGGATGCGGAAGTTTTCCCACCACGCACTGCCTCTTGTCATCAAATATCTGTCCGCGACATATCACTACATCGGCATTGGTGCTTATCGCTTTAATAAGAAGCGTTTCTGCCATATCCGGCTCGAAGAAATCATCACTGTCGATGAATTGGATATATTCTCCAATGGATTCTTTCAGCCCGAGATTTCTCGCAGAAGCCGCACCCTTGCCTTCATTCTCCTTGGAAAAAATGCGGATTCGATCATCTCTGGCGGCATATTCCTTAAGTACCGCTAACGAATTATCCTCAGAACCGTCATTCACGCAAATGATATCAAGCATTTTATAGGTTTGGCCTATGACAGAATCCAGGCACTGGCGTAAATACTGTTCGGAGTTGTATACCGGAATAACCAGAGATATTTTAGGTTCAGCCGATATTTTATTTACATGATTTGTGTCCCTTATCATTAAAATATAAACTCCTTTTCTCTACACATTATATTTCAAAGGGCAATATGATTTTTTCTCTGGGAACCCCTATATCCAATGCTTCTTTTTCTATCTCTTCAAAGCATAAATGATGCGCTATTAAAAGAAAATCGTATGTATTTTTTCTTTCTGCCAGATCCTGTGGAGAAGATATGACCACGCCTGCAAAAGGAATCCCTGCTTTATCTTCTGCCTTGTCAACGGCCATGACGACCATCCCTCCCGAAGACTCAACCATCTCCGCAAAGGTTTCTCCCAGCATGCCGGCCCCCCATATCGCATAACGTTTGCCAGGAAAAATCGTTTTCCGCACAAGATTCGTCTTCTTTTCTGTGTCACTGATACAGATGATCTTCTTTTTGGCCCATGCGTCCACAAGATCATCCAAGGACTTCATATCCTTCATTCGGGCATCGCTAATTTTTCTAAGAGAAACTGCATTTCTGCAAAAGAAGATATAGCCTTTCCCAAGATGGAGGCTTCCGGGATTAAATACTCTTTTCCCAATCATTTCCTTAAGTTCCGACACATCCACATGCTCTTCCCTTTTTAACAGAATCCATCCAAATTTTTCCAGGGATCGTCCTGCCGCGGATCCGTCATGGATCATATCATTCAATGCACGGCCAAACGATTCCCCGTCAGACAACACGGTCTCACGGACATCCATGCGGAACAGGACAGAGTTTTTTTCCTGAAAACGGTCTTCATATTTTGCAATATAGCGGTCTCCAACAACAAAACGCTTATCATCGGGTTTGCTGTCCATAGAAATCTGTCCGTTCCTGATCTTTACAGGGTTAATATGTCCGGATTTCAACTTAGGGCTGCCTGTTTTCTTAAGCATTTCATAAACGGATGGTGAAACATCATCTGTTTCTTCCTGCGCGTCCCTGGTAAACGTCCGCCCCTCCAGAGCAAAGCCGCATATCTCGCACCAATGGAGCTGATCGGTAAAATCCTCAGGCCTCCTCTTCCACCATCCTGGCTCAACCTTCCATCCTCCGGGGCCGTCAAAGAGCATATCCAGCGCACCTGCAATCTCACAAAAAAAAGCACCTTTAGGCGTAACTGCCGCACTCCATGTATTTTGTATCCAACATTTATCACGCAGCGCAGACCATTCCGCATCCGGGATTTCCAGATCCTTCCGTGAAAATAATCCCGGCTGGTGATAAGACGGATTCAGATGATCATTCAGATACTGAACCGAAAAGGTATCTTGAATAATCTCATAATATTTCTGATACGTCCCGCTCATATTCGACCATAAACCGGCGCCATACTTTTTCATAAAGTTCATGCCCCCGGCATCTTTATGCATCCGTTCACTTGCAAACTCCCTCTGCCGGATAGCATGGATAAAATCTTTCTGGGGATAAAGCAAATGTTCATAGCCTGCCGGTTCGCCAAACTTCTCCTGCAAATATTGAGCAAACCGCTCAAATTCCGGATGAAGCGTAGGTTCTCCGCCGATAATTCCTGTAATTCCATCAAACTCATCTAAAGAATCTACCGCAATCCTGAATGTGTCAAAATCCATGAAAAATACCTTTTCATGGTTACCACAAAATCGCGTGCAATTCGAACAACGCATATTACATGCATTAGTAATATCAATTTGGATCGTTCCCATATCTGCCGGTGAACGCATAAGCTGCCCCTCCCTTATTCTGCATTTAATATTTGGTCTATTCTGACACCATTGGGAATATCTTCTTGTGATGAAACCCAGAAAATTTCACCACATAAATCCGACAAAATAAGTTCCGCATACCAAAATCTTCCAACAATTCCCTTTCCTACTACGGCAATATTGCTTCCTTTTTTTATGCTTTCCAATGGTGCTTTAAATCTTAACGATGCTGTAGTCATGCTGCTCCCATAAGCCCTTGCTGACCGAAACAAAATATCATCCAGCGGATGTCCCATGATCATTTCATACCACTCGCCTACCCTATGGTCATAGAAATCGTTTAAGTTCAGCCGGTCTGCTCCCAAAAAAGGGAATACATCATTCCTAAACTTATCATAAAGAAAACGTACATCTTCAATCCGTTTCATACGATCAAAATATTGCCTCATAAGCAGGATTGCTATGTTGCAGTAACTTCGTTTTACTTTCTCATATACTCCCATTTCACGCATACGATTTACGACGGAATAAACCGCCGCATAAGCCGCCTCAGGATGCTCCGATTGGGAATCCACCTGGCTTTTTCCGGTATTTACCCGGTAGTTAACCAATGGTTTATGCACGATGGCTATTCTTTTTGCAAGCACAGAACCCATAACTGACGGATATTGGTCATCCGAGATGGGAATTCCTTCAAACCGCAAATGGTTTTGTTTGAGAAATTCTCTTTTAAACAATTTATTCCATGCAACAAAATCTGCTATCTGAAAAATATAGTCCGGGCAGTCCCGCCATGAGAAATATTCTTTTGGGGGCGCATACTGCAGCTCCGGACGTTTAAAAACACTTCCACTGCATTGGTTTACATGGTCGTAATGCCTTGCCGTACAGAAAACCATATCCGCATTTGCGGACTCAGCTTTCTCCACCATAACCTCAACCATATCCGGCTCGAAAAAATCATCGCTGTCAAGAACCATGACATATACCCCGTTGCTATGATCAACTCCCATATTCCTCGCGGGTGCTGCTCCTCTTCCCTCATTTTCTTTAGAAAAAATATGGATACGACGATCCGCCTGTGCAAAACGTTCCAGCATAGACAGTGATTCATCGACAGAACCGTCATTTACACAAATAATTTCCAAATCCTTATAAGTCTGGTTCTGTAATGACGATATGCATTTTTCAAGATAAGGCCCGGCATTATATACAGCCACAACAACAGATACCAACATGAAAAACCTCCTCACAATCTAAGCGATATTGCTCAGCCACTCTTTTAGTGAAACCACATGGATCCTGCAGACAGCTTCGTCCAAAATATGGTTGATAAGTTCCCGGGAGCGGTATACCGGAGTTACGATCATTACGTCATCTGTATTTCCATTCATTTCCTTAGAAATTTCAATTCCATGAAAACTGCCTGATTTTGATTGGTCAACAACACCTTTTACATAGTTCCATGCATTATCCGCAGCCAAAATCTCATACAGCACTTCTCCCATAGTACCCGTTCCATAGATAATGATATTTTTCTTTTCTGCCTTAACCGATGCAAGGATTCTCCCGCATCCTTTTAAATGGAAAGCAAATTTGTAAATTTCACGGGACTCTATATCCCGTAAGATAAGTTCCTCCTTTTCCGAAGCAAAACCCGTTTCCCGCCATAGATTTTCCTCCAGTAATTCCACATAAAACGGCGTCCGTTTTGCATAATCCCACCAGATCCGGTAGAGGTCATTTTTTTGTCCATCCTGCCATGGATTACAGCCTGCATAGTGCATAATCACAGCCTGCCCTTCCCTGAGATCCGATTCTTTTGCCTCCCCCCACACGATATAGTTATATTGATCTGCCGCACAGTATAAAATCCTGTTATACAGCATGAAATTTAATATCTCCTGATCGGCATACTGCAGTTCAAAACCAAGTTTTCGGGCTGCATCCATAAAGTCCTCAAAACGGTATGCTTCTCTTAATGCATCCATATTCCAAAGCATGACTCCTGCATTAAAATAGCGCATATCATCCTTTCTTTGAAACAGCTTTCTTTTTTTATCCTCCAGGACAGGATTATAGCTGTCCTGGCACGCGGCCGCGGTATAAGCGTCTATTTCGGTTTCATAAAACTCTTTTATACTGCCCCTTACAATAATATCTACATCAAGGTAAAGCACTTTATGGATCGTCTGCGGCAGCAGCTCCGCCATCATTAGCCGGAAATAGGTTTCTAAACTGAATTTTTCAGAAACCGGCAGTCCGTCAAACCGTTTCTTGTCTACAAAAAGAAACTCTGTTTTCTGTCCATAGCGATCTGCCAGATTCTGGATCATCTTCTTGCCGGAAGAAGTAAAATCTCTCTGCATCACAAATACGGTGAATTTCTCTTCTTTATTATTCTCGAATAAGGAGAGAAGCATCACATAAAGGTAACGCATATATTTTGAATTTGCAGAGACACATATGTTCATCCTCAATTTATCCATCTCCGTCCCCTTCAAACAACCAAAGTATCCTGTTGTCTTCTGCTCCGCGAACAAGCAGGTTCTTTTGAATATCACGATATACATAATGATTTTTAACCGCGATAATGATATAATCATACGCAAGCTGCCCCAGAGCCTCCGGTTTCTGTATCGGAAAACCAAGGGCGTCCGCCTCCCGATCCAGCCAGGCAACAACCCGCTGTGCCCTGTATTCGAGCATCTTTGCAAATAGCTCCCTTCCGTACCGGCTTGCCCCGTAAATAACAATTTTTTTCTTTGTGCCGATTCTGCGCATAAGGCTTCGAAACCGTTTCTCGGATTCTTTCCTGGATTTTAACCATAACAGATAATCAACGGCATTTTTATCTCTGATCATACAGTACTTGCAATAGAGTTCATCCGACATAAAATCTTCTCTGTCCATTTGATCTATCTGCCACGCAGAAAAACACCGTGTTTTCAGTTCCTGGAAAAGATGGCTGAAGCTTTCACCGCAGTCCATTTCTTCCAGGTAGACGGCAGCATTGGCCAATGCATGGTTTATAAAAGATACGTGGTATTCTTCCCATCGTTTTCTTTCTATAAGCTGCCTTTTTAATAAATCTGCTGCTACATATCCTGCTTCAGGATGCAAAGCCATGCTGGCAGTCTGGCTTGTTTTCGTATTTCTCCGGTAATGGAGTAGCCGATCACTAATACATGTAATCCGTCTGGCATAGGCAAAAGCCAAGCATACAAAGACTTGGTCATCGGTAATAAAAGCAGGCATGAAGCAAATTTTGTTCTCTTTAATCAGACTCCTTCGAAACAAAACATTCCATGCGGCTCCCAGATTCATCTCAAATAATGCCTTGTGATTTTCTTTTGGGGTAAACCAGTTTTTATCTGGAATAGCCAAATGATTTAAAATCCATGAAACTTTAATATCAACTTTCAATTCGTCATCATAGAGATACGCATCAAAAAGCACGGCATCCGCATCTGTGCTTTTTGCCTTTTTATATGCTTTTTCCAACATCTCAGGTTCAAAAAAATCATCCGCATCCAAAACCGACAGATATTCTCCCCGTGCCGCATCAATCCCTATATTTCTCGCCATTGCCGCGCCCTGGGATTCTATCTCATTCCTTAATACTGTAATACGTTCATCTCTCTGTCCGTACTCCTGTAAAATGCAGAGGGAAGCATCCGTTGAACCATCATCAACACAAATCATTTCAAAATCGGGGAATGTTTGATTTAAGACACTATCAAGAGTTTCCCTGAGATACTTTTCCGCATTATATACAGCCACAACAACCGATATTGCCGGGGCATGACCACTCATCTTATTTTCAACCTCCCCATACGTATTTCCTTATATCTGGCATCTGGATCCGGCATAAAATGCATATTAATATACATCCGTTTTCCTTTTTCTGTATTTCTTCTGAAATCATCAATTCTGGCAAATACATCCGATAGCAGTTTAAAATCAGGACTATCTGTCCAAAATGGATTTTTTTCATCATATTCCTTTTCGGACATCCCTCTCCAGTTTACAATCCTAGAAAAAGTAACTGCATCCGCGCCAAGATCGGAAGCCAGCATTACAATGTCGAATAACTGATGAAGATTCCTTTTCTGCGCGACTACATGGATCTCAAATAAATCAATTTCCCTGCTTCTTCTGAGAGAAGAGATAAATTCCAGATTGCGGCTTACATGACTCCATTTCGCGGGATAACGGAGCTCTTCAAAAACCTCTCCTATCCCGTCAACCGAAGCCACAATATGCCTTATCCGTTTTCCTGGCTCTCCCAGATCCGTCCATGTCTTTTGGTTCAAAGCCGTAACATTCGTGCGCAGTTCGATTGCAAGGTTGTCATACTCCCTGCCGGAAACCGATGCCAGGATATGCCTGCCATGTTCTGAAACCAATGCTTCTCCACACCCGGACAGGCATAAATGCTCTGCCTTGCCAACATAAAATTGAAGGCACGAATCGTAAAAGATATTCCATTTCTCTGTTTCTTCTGCCGAATTCAAACATCTCTCTGTCCGGCAGGACGGACAGATCAGATTGCAGTGGGCATCATAGGAAAGGTGAATTTCTTTAATCCCTGGCTTTACCTCTTCCTTTCCTTCATAAAGTCCTTTGATTATCGGATCATCACATTCTTTTATCTCAGGAAGCCACCTTCCCACAAGGTTCGGGCACTGGTTCTTCTGGCAGTAGCGAAAAGAGCCATCGAACAGGCTCCGGCGGAATTCCTTCCATTCCTCACCTGTATCAAACTCTCCCTCCGGCCTGGCCGCACAGGTTGCCCGAAAGCAGGGAGCAAGCAAGGGTCTGTTACCTCTTTCTTTCATTCCGCCGCACCACACATAATTGATTCCGCTCCAGCAAAATACTTCTCTTAAATCATAATCCGGCAACGGCTCCGGTACATCTATTCCATTCTGTTTACTTGCTGTTGCCATCTGATAGAAATTTTCGTTTATTCCAAAATCATTCGGCCTCTCATGCATCATTTTTCTTGAGATCGTCAATGCTTCTTCATACTTTCTATTTCTTATTAAATACCTGCATAAAAGTATGTTTAATGGCACGGAGGGCATCGCGCTGCATAGGATTCTTACTGTATCTTCAGCCTGCCTGGTGTTGTTTTTGTAAAGCAGAGAAAAAATAATATCCAGACTTTCAGTAACAGTAAAAATATCATACGGCTTGTCCCCTTCCATAGGAATAGGGCGTTCTTTCGTTTTTGTCCCTCCATTTGCTGTCGAATAAAGCAGTTTTTCCAGAGCAAGGGCAAATCCATATAGATTCGTATTATATGCCTGTATGAATTCTTTAATTGCTTTTTCCAGTTCTGTTTTTGACGATGAAGCAATAAGCAGTTTCTCGTTTAGCTGAACCAGCAGTTCCTCTTTCGCTCTGTATTCCAGTTTGGGAAAAATGGCGTTCTTCTTTCCCATTTCATGATCAAGCGCCAGAAAAAGCACCGGAATATGATTTGTTGCCGCCAATTCATACCTTTCAGCATCTCCGATAGGTTTTTGACAGCAAAAATTGCCTAACTGCCATCTTAAGCGATCTATATCTATATAATAAAAAATATGCCTGTATCCCAATTCAATAAGGTAGTTAATCACGTTTTCACGTAGTTCTTCTTTATCAATAAACACAATTATTACATCATCCGATAAAGATTTCTGTGGTCTATTTATCGGAATACCATATAATGAACTCTCATTTGAATAACTATCCCAGATTTCATTTATCTTCAGAACATCAGCATACAGTTTTATATTTTTCTTTGCCGCCTCACCGGCGCCATATGCAATAAGTTTGTGGTTAATTTCATCAGACATAGTTCACCTCGCCAATTCATGAATCCTGAATTATAATACATTACATAACTTATATTTTTCTGCTAAGTAAATAAACCTTCTGAGTTGATTTTATCCTCTTGATATATTTTCTTTACTTGCTTTAAATACGCATATCCATGCCATGTATCAGGTTCCAAATAAGCTCCTTCTCCCCATTCATTCCATGCATTGATGAATACATAAGAATTACCTTCTTTTCTGCTTAACTGTATGGCTTGTTTTAAATATTTGCCAAATAGCTTAGGAGAGGAACCTTTGCATATTATTGCTCCTTTCCCTCGCCTTGGTGAATCATCAAAATCTACAAAAACAGTTCTAAATTGATTTTTTCCATGTGGGCGCTCTATCATCTGTTTATTTGTTTCTCGATAATAAAATGAGCTTATCGCTAAACGATTCCATAACAAGCTTCCTGTTTCCTTAGGTTTTAAAAAATTTGCAGAACGCATGGTTTCTCTCCTTGACTTCCCTGGTTCAAAGTCCACAGAAGCATTTACCCAATAACTTTTATCTGCCTGATCATGCCATGTATTCATTGATATAATAAACAGGCCTGAAAAACCATCTTTTTTTGCACATTCATTCCAATAACGGATCATATCATTAAAACGTGAAATGTTTCGCAAACGAAAAATTAATAACACTGGGCAATTTTTCTCTTTTATGTAACGCTTGTCTAAAAAAAATGGACGAAAATAATTATAATGTGCCCTCCATTCTTCTTCTCCTCCATAATTTTGCGGGATTAATATTTCTTTTTCCCCACCGGCGCCATGCCAGGTTTTTGTCCAGGGTTCATTTGCCCAAGAAAAACAGTAATGGAAATTTATTTTTTTATTATCTAACAGCATTTGAACAGGCTTCTCTAACACCATTCTCCCGCCAAACCAATAATGGTAAAAACAAAATCCATAAATCCCGGCTTTTCGGGCTAAATCCATCTGCCATTCCATCACACCATCATCCAACAAGTTGTAATAATTATCATGCAATGGCCTTCTGGGCTGATGATGCCCAAGAAATAACGGTTTTGCCTTTTTTACATTAACCCATTCGGTAAAACCTCCGCCCCATGCATTATTATTTTCTGGAATTTCATGAAATTGCGGTAAATAAAAGGTAATTAGTTTCATTTTATACGCTCCATATAACTTCTTCTAATGAGATAATTGGGCAGCTTACTTTTTCTTCTAATATAAGTTTGATTGATTCGAATGAAGAATACGGTGTAACAATAATTGCATCTGTCTTTGGCAGATCGTCTTCTGGAAAATAAACCTTATCAATTCTTGCACTGGAACAACAAACATCCCTGTCTATACCATAGTCAATACAAACAGAACTCTCAGAAAGTTCTTCCGATAACCGGTTTGCCAATTCAGCCATTCCATAGATTGCAATATGATGATAACCCATTTCTTCAAAATATAAGGATATCGATTTTCCTTCATACTTCGTTTCCAGCCAATGGTTTAACAGTTGAAAATGATCGTTAAGAACATCGATTCTTTTTTTCAAACTATCTATTTTTATTTTTTTAGAAAAATACGCTATTGTCAAGCCGCTTAAAACAACAACCATATTTCTCAGAGAAAATTTCATAAAATTGCTTTCCCCCTTTTACCAGTCAGCTTTGTCCTTTGCTAAGGCCATTTTTAACCGGGCCATATATTTAAATATCTTATAGTCTGTACTAT
>VSNK01000162.1 GCA_009774255.1 Faecalicatena sp. | reverse complement strand
AGACGCACAATGTAAAAATGTGCATTTGCCGTTTTTTACTGCAGGGATAAAAAACCAAAGTTTTTTATCTACACCCCAATTTGACTTTATGCTTGACATTAGTGAAAGCGATTTTGCGACAGATGATTTCAAATCGCTTCTCGGTTATATTAACACAGCGGAAAACGAACAAAGGAAGGGATCAGATGGAACGATCAAATAATTTTTATAAAAACAATCCTGATGATAGAATCTGGTGGCTGAATAACCCAGATAAAAAAGGTGAATGGATTTTTTCTTTTGACAAAAAGGAAACGTTCAATATGTTTGCGGATTATCCATATAAGCTGACGCTAGAACAGAAAAAGATCTTTGATGAAGAGAATCCTTATTGGGCGGATTTCTTTGGAGACAGAAGTTGATACCAGGGAGGTGACAACATGGCAAGGGATGATTATCATGTGATCGTATACCAGGTACTGGCGTATTTATATCAATGCCTGAAAAATGGGAGTCAGGTGGACGTGTCTATGTTAGAGCCCGGGAGTATATTACTCAAACAATTAAATGAGCATTACTGGGCGTATATCATATACAACATGTCGGAAACGGGATTTATAGACGGTGTGGTTTTCGCAAGGCTTGACGGAATGCGGACGCCTCATCCGGTAGATCTGAAAGATTGTATTATTACGCCGCAGGGAATTGAATACCTATGTGATAACTCGTTCATGAAGAAAGCAAAGGCTTTCCTGAAGGATATGAAAGAGATCACTCCGTTTATTTAACATATGACCATTGTATGAGGTTACAGAGCATAATTAAGACTGTAGAGATACGGTCTTTTTTATTTGTCCGAAAAAGGCTCATGACATTTAAACTGCCGCTGAAACAATCCCCCGCAACATGGGAAGAAAACTGTTGACCGTAAGACACTCAGTCTTCGGAGAAAGGAAGGAAAAATGAAACTACAGGATTTACTTGGGGAAGAACTGTATGCACAGGTGCAGGCGAAACTTGACGAGGTGAACGGCAAGGAGCCGGACAAATTAAAGCATGTCAGGTATGCGGATTTGTCAGAAGGGGAATACGTATCCAAGGCCAAATACACGGATCTGGATGCAGAAAACCAGACTAACGCGACAAAGCTGGCGGAAGCAAACAATCTGATCCAGCAGCTCCAGAAAGCGGCGAAATGTGATGAAGGCCTTCAGGGCCAGGTCACCGCTTATCAGGCAAAGGTCCAGGAATTGGAAGCGGAGCTTGAACAGACGAAGGTTGATTCTGCTATCAAGGTGGGATTACTGGCGGAAGATGCCGTTGACGTCGATTACCTGACTTTCAAGCTGAAAGAGAAGGGTGAGAAGATGGAACTGGATGAACAGGGGAATATCAAAGGCTGGACGGATAAGGTGGCGGCATTGAAAACACAGCTTCCAGGTCAGTTCCAGGCAAAAGGAAAAGGCAGGTATGAAGGTTTCAGGCCCCTGGATAAGGATGGACAGCAGAATCAGGGACCGGGGATGACCAAAGCGGAATTGTCGAAAAAGCCTTATGCTGAACAGGTGAAATTTTTCAATGAAAATCCTGACGCTTATAACGAAATTATGAAAGGTTAAAAAGGTGAATAAGTATGGCAGTTACGAAGATTGCGGATATTATCAATCCGGAAGTAATGGCAAATATGATTGAAGCAAAAATTGAAGCGCAGTGTAAGATCACTCCCTATGCACATGTGAACACAGATCTGCAGGGAGTCCCGGGAGATACACTGACCGTACCCAGTTGGAATTATATCGGCGATGCGGATGATTTTGATCCGGAAAATACCGATGGAAAAGAAATTGATACCACAAAGCTGACTGCGTCCAGTACTAAGTTTACGGTCAAATGCGCAGGCAAGTCTGTCGCTATTTTGCAGACCGCGATCAACAGCGGCCTTGGCGATCCGGTAGGCCAGGCAAATCTGCAGCTTGCAAAGTCTATCGTAAATAAAATCGACAATGATGTCATGGATGCGGCATATACCTGTAAGAATGTCCATGCCCCTGGTACTGTAATTGGCTATAAAGGCGTGGTCGATGCCGTTTCAAAATTTGAGGATGAAGAAGACGGCGTTGACAAGGTCATGTTCATCCATCCGAATCAGGAAGCTACGCTCCTGAAAGACCCTGATTTCCTGTCTGCTGATAAGTTTACGGGCGGCGTGGCTGTAAACGGAGCTATCGGTAAGATTGCGGGATGCTGGGTGAAAAAGTCCCTGAAAGTGAAGATGAATGAAGAGAGCGGCACAAAAGGAGAGGATGGGTATGTTGCCGCAGGCACATTTTATCTGAATCCAATTATTAAGACGGAGCCGGATTCTTCTGAAACCGAGTATACGGAAGATGAGCTTCCTGCGCTCACGATCTTCCTGAAAAAGGATACGCAGGTTGACCATGAATGGTTCCCGAAAAAGCAGCGGCACGATATTACTGCGGCAAAGTATTATGGTGTGGCGCTGACCAATGCGGCAAAGGTAGTTATTGCCAGGTTTTCTAAGGCGGCGGTTGTCTGAGTGGAAAGGCGGTGAACCTGATGATCATACCAGTTGAGGAATTGCTTGCAATGCCTGAGTTTTCCGGAAAACCGGAAGCAGCATTAAAGCGGAAGCTGAACGCGATTGAGCATTTGATCAGGTCATACACCAACAACAATTTCCAAAACCGCAGCATACGCTTTCAGGGCAGTTCCCAGGGGGACGTGATAAACGGCCACACACAATTTTTCAAAGTAGGTGATACAGTCCAGATTTCACAATCAAAGGTGAATGATGGGCTGTATTTGATTACGGAGGTTGCCGATGGCTTTATCCGGCTTGACCGGGAACTCTTCCCTGTTCCTGAAAATCTTGTAACTAAAGTGGAATATCCTGCGGATGTCCAGGAAGGAGTGATTGAACTGATGATCTGGGAGGCGAAGAACAGACAAAAAGTCGGTATTAAGTCTGAAACACTGTCAAGGCACAGCGTGTCTTATTACGACCAGGACGCGGATAATCAGGTCATGGGTTACCCTGTCTCCCTTCTGGGTTTTTTAAAGCCTTATATGAAAGCGAGGTTTTAGTTATATGAGCGTTGGCGGTAATTTATATGGAATTGTTCAGGTTAAGACAAAAAACGGCCATATGAACCAAATAAACGAGTGGGTGGAGGACTGGCAGGATTGTATCAAGCTGTGTGGCTGGCTGGATCTGTCAACGGGAGATTCAGAACGGACAACGTTCAGTGCCAAAATCCAGGAAAGCACCCATATCTTTTTATGTGATTATCAGGTATTGGCCGGAAAAATCACTGTTGGGGATCAGGAAGAAACGGTTTTGGTGACGAGTGAAAACGCAAGAATGGTTATAAACGGATTCGTGTATGACATTTTGCTGATTGACAATCCAATGAACATGAATGAACACTATGAAATCTATCTCAAATTTATAGGAGGGCAGGATGGCTGACATTGAATTTACGGACAACAGCGCGGTAGTCAAGGCTGCCCTTTCCGAAGGCGTAAGGGCATTCCTCTATGAAGCCGGAGGCGAACTGCAGGCCCAGACTATGAGAAATTCAAGAGTCGATACCGGCCAGACCAGGGGTTCCTATCAATATAAAGTGGAGGAAGGCTCCGGGGAGTCAACGGCACATGTCGGCAGCAATCTTCAAAATGCGATATGGGAAGAATTCGGGACCGGCGAATATGCCTTACATGGTGATGGGAGAAAAGGCGGCTGGAAGTATGTGGATGCAAAGGGGAAAGGGCATTTTACACGAGGCAAGAAACCGAACAGGCCGCTGTATAATGCGTTCAATGCTTTGCGTGAGAAGCTGAAACGGCGCTTAGAAGAAATATTGACATCAAAGATGGGGTGATGGGATGGTGGATTTATTAGGTTTTATCGGCAGCAAACTGAAAGAAGCAGGAATCCCGTATGAATACGGCGAGTGGACGCAGGCGGTATCGTATCCCTATTTTGTCGGCTCTTTCATGGAGTCCGATTACAGGTTTGAGGATGGCCGTACCGCCGGGACATTTACTTTAGACGGATGGTCCAGGGGATTAAAAATAACCCTTGCTGAAATGAGTGACAAGATAAAGGCTGTTTTCCGCGATCTACAGGAGATTCAGGGAAACAGCCTTTTCCACGTCCGTTTTGGCAGTTCGCTGCCGGTCCCCACAGGGGAAGATGACCTGTTTAAAGTTACGATTACGTTGTTCACCTATGAATGGAAAGGAGAATAAAAATGGCATTAAAGACGCACGGCATTACCAGCGAAACGATCAAGAAAATGATTCTTGGGGCTGGCGTGATTTATAAGAATCTGAAATATGATACGGAAAAAAGTGACTGGGAGGGTACTCCGCTGGGGGCAACATCCGGGGGAATCAAATTTCACTGGGAAGCGCAGTGGCTGGATGTGGAAGTCGACGGCGCAACGGTGCTTGTCAAAGGCGTTTCCAAACAGAAGGTTGGGGAGTCGGCCTATATTGAGGGGAAAATGACGGAGGTCACGGATGACCTGCTTGTCACAGCTCTGCATCTGGTCAAAGCAGCGTCAGAGGACACCAATTACGTGAAATATGTGTCTAAGGACAACATCACGGAGGATGAGGATTACCTTGAAAATATTGCTTATGTGGGCACGCTCTCAAACGGCCAGAATATCATCATCATCCTTCCAAATGCCCTCTGCACCGAAGCATTTGAGATCGAGACTAAGAATGCGGAACAGACCACATTCAGCGTAAAGTTTGAATGTACCGGTGATCTGAAAAATAATACGCTGAACAAGCTGGATATTGAGCTTTATTATCCGACTGCAACGGTTTAAGGGGAGGAGTCAGTTATGAAAGCAAGGGTAACAAAGGAGTTTATTGATAAGCATACGCAGAAGTTTCATGCAGTTGGGGAAGAAATCTCCCTGACTGCTGAGCGTTTTGCAGAGATAGAGAAAGCAGGTCCGTATGTGGCGGTGATTGAACAGGATGAACCATATGAACAGCCTGGAGTTGTATCTGAACCACCTGTAAATGATCCGGAGAAAGAACAGTCAGAAGAAGAGACTGTTGCCGGACAGAGTGAAATTACTGAACAGGTTGAACCTGCTGAACAACCCAAAACTAAAAAGACACGCAGGAACAGAAAATAAGAAAGTGAGGATTATAAAATGGCAAATATTAAATTTAATTTAACTGTAGACAGCATGTTTGACTTTTGCGAAGTACTTGAGGCGATCGGCATTGATTCCGTTACGGAGGAATTCAGCAAAGAAGATCTGGAAGCGTTTAAGAATGAGGATGCCGGGTCTGTAGGAATGACAGTCATCATGAAGATTTCCAAGTTTATTGTCAGGAAGCTCCCCTGTGTAAAGGATGAATTATATAAGTTCCTGGCGGGCTGCGCAGAGTGGGAGGATGGTACACCGGTATCGGTTGAAGATATACGGAAAATGAAAATCACCCAGTTCGTAAAAATTATCCGTGATTTCCTCAAGACAGAAGGTGTAATGGATTTTTTCGGGGGAGCCGTCGAATTGCCGGATACGGAACAGCCAGATTCGAAGAGCTCTGCAACAAACGATACAGCGATCCCTATGGATATTTAGGCCGGGCAGTGAAACGGAAGCAATTGGATAAAGCGGTCAGCACTATTTTGAGTCAATATGACGAGGATATGAGCTGGTCGCTTTATTGTGCTTTTGTTGCAAATTCCTTCTCTAATGTAGGCAGCTTTGATGATTTCATGAAAAGCTGTAAAACGCCGGTTGAACAAAATGAACAGGCAATGAACGGCCAACAGATTCGGAAACAGTTGGACAAGGCGGATAAATTATTGAGTGGATTCGTCCCGCCAGCGGAAGGAGGGAACTAACCCATGGATATTTTTTCACTTGAGGGAAAGATCGCGGTTAATTATGGGGATGCCGTAAAAGGAATTGACGAAGTAATCTCCAAAGCGCAGGGCCTGGGGTCTTCATTAGGGAAAGCCATGCAGGATGCCGGAGGTAAGATTTCTTCTGTGGGTGATAAGATATCCTCTGCCGGTAAATCGCTTGCGCCTGTATCAGTAGCAGTTGGGGGAGTTGCCACAGCAGCATTGAAAACATCAATAGATTTTGATGCTGCCATGAGCCAGGTGAAGGCGGTATCAGGAGCTACAGGTGACGATTTTCAGGCTTTAAGGGATAAAGCTATTGAAATGGGCGGGAAGACAAAATTTTCCGCATCTGAGGCGGCGGAAGCGTTCAACTATATGGCTATGGCAGGATGGGAAACATCAGATATGCTTTCAGGGATTGAAGGTATTATGAACCTTGCTGCCGCATCTGGAGAGAATCTGGGAACCACATCAGATATTGTAACGGATGCCTTGACTGCTTTTGGTTTGTCAGCGAAAGATTCCGGACACTTTGCGGATGTTCTTGCGGCTGCTGCTACCAGCGCGAATACAGATGTTGGTAAGATGGGAGAAACATTTAAATATGCGGCACCTGTTATGGGGGCTTTAGGATACAGCGCAGAAGATACGTCATTAGCCATTGGATTGATGGGGGATAGTAGCATAAAGGCAGGTATGGCGGGAACAGTATTGAGAAGTTCCTTCGCACGTCTGACAAATCCAACAGAGGCAATGATAGAAGATATGCTGAGACTCAACTTAGCAACCCAGGAACAAGGAGTGGATCAGGAGAAGCTTGAAAAAGCGCAGCGTAAAGTAGAAAAGTCAACTTTAAACGTGGAAAAAGCTCAGGTGTCATACAACCAGGCAGTTGCTAAATACGGTGCCGAGTCCCCGCAGGCCCAAAAAGCCTTGTTGGGGGTGCAACAAAAATCAATCGATTTGGAACAAGCCCAGAGTGATTTGGAGAAAGTACAAAATACATTGATTGGCACAGGGGAAGTCCATAATCTTATTTTAAATGATGAAGAGGGAAATGCCAGATCGTTGCGTGATGTAATGATTTTCCTACGCGAATCATTAGGGGGATTGGACGAACAGCAACAGGCAGCAGCGGTATCGGCTGTATTTGGAACAGAGGCAATGTCTGGAATGCTTGCCATCATAAATGCATCAGATGAAGATTTTAATAAGCTGGCAAGTGCAATTGATAATTGTGACGGCTCAGCACAAGATATATCTGATACCATGCAGGACAATCTTGCAGGAGATCTTACTGAGCTGGGTAGTATGCTGGGAGTGCTTGCTATATCTATTGTAGATTTATTTACACCAGCTCTTCGAGGGATTGCAGAACATGCTCAGGCTTGCGTGAATTGGCTGATTGGATTAGACGATGGCACTAAGGCAATGATCGGCACAGTTGCATTAGTGATAGCAGGATTGAGCCCTGTGCTGGTCACTGGCGGAAAAATAATAAGTGGTATTGGAAAAATAGTAGGAGCTGTTGGAAAGGTAATTACGATAGTCCCTAAGATTGCAGGGGCAGTATCCAGCGTGGTCGGATTTATTACCAGTACGGTCATACCTTTTATCGGTACGATAGTGTCCGGCATAGGTACAGTAATATCTACCATTGCTGCGGTAGTATCATCTATCGGACTGGTTCCGATCGCAATTGCCGCAGTGATCGGTGTAATTGTCTTATTATGGAATAAGTGTGACTGGTTCAGAGAAGGTGTCATTGCTATATGGGAAGCTATTAAATCGGCGGCTATTGCTGTATGGAATGCGATCAAAGATTTTATGGTGAACCTGTGGGAAGGGATCGTACAAGCTGCGGAAACAATTTTTAACGGCCTGGCCTCTTTCTTTTCAGCCTGCTGGGAGGGCATGAAGAATGTATTTATTACGGTATGGACAGCAATTTCTACCTTTTTCAGTACTATATGGGAAGGAATAAAAAACGTTGTGACTGTGATTGTAGGCGCAATCCAGATATTCATTACAAATGCGTGGAATACCATTAAGACGGTTATTACAACAATCCTGACGGCCATCCAAACAGTATTTTCGACAGTATGGAATGCAATAAAGACAGTAGTCACTACGGTGATTACGGCCATCCGGAATTTCATCACTACGGCATGGAACGCGATTAAATCTACAATTAGCAATGTTCTGAATGCTATCAAAAATACCGTCAGTACCATATGGAATGCTATTAAATCCACGATAACCACTGTATTAAACGGAATCAAGTCCACAATTTCTACGGTATGGAATGCAATAAAAACAGTTATTACAAATGTAATGAATGCCATTAAGACAACGATTACAACTGTAATGAATGCGATAAAAGCTACAATCAGCAATGTATGGAACGGTATAAAAAGTGTTGTTACCAGTGCCATAAATGCCATTAAGTCAGTCATAACCAATGTTTTTAATGCGATCAAGACAACCATAACGAATGTATTAAATGCTATCAAGAATACAATTACTACAGTATGGAATGCGATAAAAACCACGATCAACACTGTGCTGAATGGAATTAAGTCCACAATTTCTACAGTATGGGAGGCTATTAAGTCAACGGTTTCAACTGTAATGGATGCGATAAAAACAGCGATCTCCACGGCATGGGAGGCAATAAAGTCGGTTGTAACCACAGTAGTAGGGGCAATACAGGATTTTCTTACTTCTGCATGGGATACAATAAAATCAGTAATTACTACGGTGATGGATACTATCAAATCTGCGTTTATAGATGGGTGGAATGCCATCAAATCTGCGATCACTGATGCAATAGAAGGTGTGAAATCTGCGATATCAAATGGGCTGAATGCTGCACAGAATGTTGTATCGGGTGTTCTTGGAGCAATCCAATCTACATTCAGCAGTGTATTCGAAAATGCGAAGAACATTGTTAAAAATGCGGTCGAGAGGATTAAAGGATTTTTCAATTTTGATTGGTCACTGCCGAGAATTAAACTTCCCCACTTTAGCATATCAGGGAAATTTTCACTGGATCCTCCGTCAATACCAAGGATTGGTGTCGAATGGTATGCCAAAGCTATGGAAGGCGGTATGATCATGAACCAGCCAACGATCTTTGGATATAATCCGAAAACCAGCCAGCTTATGGCAGGCGGTGAAACCGGGAGTGAAACAGTTGTCGGGACGGAAAGCCTGATGAACATGATCAAAAGTGCCGTTGCATCAGAGAATGGTGAATTGATCGAAGTATTGAAACAAATACTAAACGCGATAATCTCTCTTGATGACGGACTTGTGGAAAAATTCAGCAATGCGTTATCCAGTATGAGATTCCAGATTAACGAACGTGAATTTGCGCGTTTGGTGAAGGCGGTGTAAAAAGATGCTTGAGAAAATCAAATTTGTGAATCACATTCAAGAAGAAATGTCCTGGGGGGAGTATGGGATATATGTAAACAGCAATGATTTGCACGATTATTCCTGGGATTTCACGTCGGATAACAATAAAATATCATCGTTTAATAAGGGGATTGTTACAAAGACAATCCCCATTATTATCTGCTGTTCTTCAGAAACTGAAGGGCTCATGCTGAAAAACAAGCTGCTGGAAATCACAGAAAAGGATGTGCTTGCCCTGGAGCATGGGCGGATCGTGATCGGCGATTACTATTTAAAGTGCTATGTTACCGGAAGCAAGAAAAGCAATTATTTGCTGAATAAAAATTATATGGAAACGTCATTGACGGTGGCAACGGACCGGCCTCATTGGATTAAGGAGACACTTACCTCTTTTCGTCAAAATGGAAGTGTTTTTTCAGATGGAAGTGAGAGTGAGGAAAGCTCATTGGGAAAGAGAAATTTAGATTTTCAGGTGGATTTCCCATACGATTATATGTCGGAGATGAAAGGCAAGACTCTGAACAATACCGGATTTACAGGAGTAAATTTCAGGCTGGTCATTTATGGCGCGGCCATTAATCCGGAAATATTCATAGGCGGGCACGGTTACCAGGTAAACTGCCACATTGAAGAAAATGAATACCTAACAATCGACAGCATTGCCAAAACAATCCTGCTGACAAAACGGGATGGAACCATTGAAAACCATTTTCATCAGCGCAGCCGAGACTCTTACATTTTTGAAAAGATTCCGCCTGGCGATAATATGGTGAACTGGAATAAAACCTTTGGTTTCGATGTCGTATTGTTTGAAGAAAGAAGTGAGCCAAAATGGATTTGATTTATGCTACGGATGAAAAGGTTGATATTGGAGTCATACAGGATTGTACATTTGACCTTGCTTTTGGCAGTGATGAAAATAATTTTGAATTAACGACCAATATCAATAACCATGTGTGCAGATCAGGATACTTTTTATACATTGAAAATACAGAGTACGGCGGGGTCATTGATAAAATCAAAGTCCAAACAGATTCTGATACTTTGATATACAAAGGTAGGACATGGCACGGACTTCTGGCATCGAAAATCATTGAACCGGATGCAGGGGAGGATTATCTGGTATGCGATGGGGAAGCAAATGAGGTTTTGGGTATGCTGATTGACAGGATGAATTTATCCGGCATGTTTCAGGCGAGCCCTATTGATTCAGAATTAATGATCAGGAATTATAAGATGAACCGGTACATAAACGGTTATGAGGGCATCAAAAAAATGCTGTCTACCGTTAACTGTAAATTGAAAATTAATTTTCAAGATGGGTACGTAGTTTTGTCGGCTGAACCATTCATTGATTATTCCAAAGACGATGAATTTGACAGTTCTCAGATTCATTTCAACATAGAAAAAAATTACAGGCCGGTAAACCATATGATCTGCCTTGGGCAAGGGGAATTGAAAGAGAGGACCATCATACATTTATACACAGATGATCAGGGAAATATTTCGTATATCCAGTCTATCTTTGGGATGGATGAAATAACGGCAACATATGAAAATGTGAATGTTGAATCAGATGAAGAACTGGAAAACGGCGGCAGGGCCGCACTCAGGGAATCATGGAACAGTGACCGCCTTGAAATCGACATTGACAGCACAAGAAACTATGATGTAGGGGATATCGTGGGGGCCAGAGAATACACCACAGATATATTTGTGGCAAAACCAATCATAAAGAAAATCGTAACAATTAAAAATGGCATCGTTAATATATCGCATAAGGTAGGTGGATGATTATGGCAAATTTACATTTAGTAACGGGTTATGCCGGAAAAGAGCATATTACTTCCAATGACCAGGGCTCTTTCAATGCTGCCCTCATGGGAACCGGGGAATTTATCCTTGAACGTGGAAAACAATTTTCCGCTCAGGTGATCTCCAATAATAACGTCAGGATCTTCGATGGGGACATGCTGATGCAGGGCAGGCATATCAGGCTGAAGGAAGATACCTATGTTGATCTGTTTTTTGAAAACGGAATGCAGGGGTATAAGAGGAGTGACCTGATCGTGGTGAGGTATGAAAAAGACCCAGCGACAGAGATTGAAAGTGCCAGCCTTGTTGTGATCAAGGGTGTGCCGACAGAAGATGCATATGTCAGTCCGGAAAAAATTACAGGGGATATTATTACTGAAAACGCTTTGCAGAATGACACGGTCTTGTATAAGGTGAATTTTGACGGCCTGGCAATCCAGGAGCCAGAGAAAATGTTTTCTACGGTCCCTACGCTGGAAACTATGAAGAAAGATACGATTGAGCAGCTGCAGAAGGAAGCTGAAAAAGTCATTCAGGATATGACCTATGCTGTGGATGAATTGACTCCGCTGTTTGGGGCGGAAGACCCGACACCTGAGACTCATGGAAGGCTGAAACAGTTTTATGCAAATACGGAAACCGGGCAGTTATTTATTTGCATAGATGCGGGGGAAACATATACCTGGGTTAAAATTGGCGGCGGGGGATTTGGCTCGCATTTGGGAAACGTACAGGATTTGATTTTGGAAGAAAACGCAGATAGCCTGACCCTGACGTGGAAAGATCCGGATGACGTTGTGTTTAATGGCGAAACAATAGCGAAATGGTCTGGGACTAAGGTAGTAAAAAAAGAGGGGAGCAGTCCGGAAAGCGTAGAAGATGGGATTTTGATCGCGGACAGTACAGTGAGAGGCCAGTACGCTTTTAACGGGTTAGATGATATAGACGTAGAAAAAGATATTCAATATAATTACGCATTATTTCCTTATACGACAAAAGAGGTTTATACCACGTCAGATGATAACAGAGTAACGGGGATGCTTAATCAAGAGTGGAATCTTGTTAGTAGTGGTAATATTGAACAAGATGCCAGTAAGCCGCTTAGATGGCGTAAGACAAATAGTACTCGTAATGCAAGTGCTAAGTGGTTTATTACGTTTTCCGGTAAAGTGAGGCAAAGAATTTATTGGTATTTTTATGGTTCTGTTAGTGGTTCTACTGCAGATGCTTTTAGCATTAAGCTGAGAAGTATAGAGGGAGAAGTAGTTACTGAAACAGAGCTTGTTAATGCTACAGCTACAGATAAAGATTATAATGCTCAAAACCCAAAAGGAATACTTACTTTAGATTTTGAGCCCAATATTAGGTATGAATTAGTTGTTAATTATAATCGAAAAATCAGTAACGATGGCGGTAGTTGTGAAATAATTTTTGGAGAAATTAAGAAAAAGTACTTTATAAATGGTGTCAGTTCATTCTTGGAAGAAAATACTTGGGAACAGATAGTTGGGGCTATAGAAGCTGGCATTGCAAAGGATTTATGGATACCCGGCGATACAAAAGATGATTATTTGATAATTGGTTTTGACCACGATTATTTATCAGATGGTTCCGGAAAAGCAAAGGTAACGTTTTTGACTGGGGAAAGTGAAGTTTATAAGTCAGCTTTAGATACGAGACAGAATGTGAAGCCTATAAATTATTCAGAATTAAATCAACTATCAGGTATTAGAGATCATATAAAAAGTAAAATGCCACAAGAATTGCTGAGTAGATTAAAAACTGTAAAGAAAGAGTATAAGACATCTGCAGGGGATGTTCTCTATAATGATAATGAGTTGTTTTTGTTAAGTAATGTAGAGAATAATTATAATT
>VSNK01000161.1 GCA_009774255.1 Faecalicatena sp. | reverse complement strand
AAGAGTGTGGAAAAAAATATTAACTATTTGCCTGACAGACTTCCAAATTTATTCTCTCGTTTGGCAGAATAAATAAATTCCAGTTGTGTGCTGATAAGTGCTGAAAGGAGAAAAGATATTATGAATATCGATAAAGAGGAGTATATTAAAAGTCTGGAGGAAAGGGATGTTTCTTCGAGTGTACAGGTCATAAGGAAAGGTGATACAAAATGTTTGTCGTGAATCAGACGGATATTGAAATTATATTAAGAGATTTTGGCATTTTTTCTAAAATCAAATATATTTCTGAACTGCAGAGATCGGATTATGAGCGAAATGATCCTGATTCAAAAGAAGTCCGGCTTATTGTAAAAGCGGAGCAGGAGTCCGGTCCGCCGTTGGTCATACGCTTTAAAAATGAACCGGACGTAACGATGGAACTGCTTGAAAGCCAAAGCCGTTTTGCAGATGAAATGCGGAGAAACGGGATCATAACGCCATATCCATATCAGTCCGGCGATGTGTTTGTCCGGCGGTATCGAGTCAAATACCCAGGGGATCTGGTCTCTGCGGCAGCCGACGTATATCCATGGGGGCAGGAATATTTGGCGGGCGGCTCTGCGGGAATAAGCGGATATGACGTCCTGGTCACTGTGGAACAGTTCGCGGAAAATGAAATCAAAGCTGTCGATCCCGCCATTGCTGAGAAAACGGGAGCGCTTCTGGCAAAAATGCACAATATCTCCGAAGAAAAGGATCTTCATGTACAAAATGGAGTATTGTTCGACCCGTTTTCGGCAAATGAATTATTCGATTTCGAGGCATTTCGGTCCGTGGAACCCGCTCTCGGTGAGGATGAGGAAATCTTGTTTCATAAGATCGTCCGGAAGTACAATGCGTACATGGATGTTTTAGCTCCCCTGAAAAAAGAGCCGAAGTATGCGGTGCAGGGGGATATCAGTAATTGCAATTTATATCGGGATCGTTCCGGGGAAATTGGAATATTTGACTTTAACAGATGCGGAGATAACCATTTGTTTTGCGATCTGGTCATGCAGGCCGTATTCGAGGCAAGGCTGATGGATTATCCGGATGATTCAAACGAGGATATCGAAGAAAAAATTCTGACTTCGTTTTTGAGGGGATATGGTTCCGTACGCAATTTTTCAGAAGAAGAGAAAAGCTGGTATCCGTATCTTTACGCGGTGATAGACGCGTTCTGGAGTTCTGATATGAAGTGGAACGAAGACAGCCTGATGAATGCGGTCAAAAATGGAGACAGGGAAAGTGTGCGGAGGTGGCTTGAAATCATCTGGGGGCGGCTTAGGAACCGGCACGAAATAATATGTACAGATTGCGCAGGATAATCTTTGGAGCGATTGATTATATGATTGAAGTGTTAAAAGGTCATGCGTTTCATGCCTGCATGAAAAAGCATGACCTTTTAACACTTCAATCATTATTTAAAGGAAGAGGGCAGTCATATGATCTGCACAATAAAAACGGCAGTACTCACCGATGCTGCTGGTTGCTGGTTCTGCCCCGTTACAGTACTTTAACCTTACAGGAGTGCTTTTTCGTTCTATAGGAAATTTCTCCGAATTTTCCTATAGAACAAAACCCTCCGGGGGATGCGCACTGCGGCGTACAAGGTAGATGTCGCTATGCGACCGCCGCAGGCGCGAGTTTCGCAAGCGAAACTCTTTGTTCTCAGCATCCGTGATAAAATCCATATGAAAAACAGCATCCCATTCATATCCCCATGTCGGTACTCCTTTCTGTGGTGCAGGTTTTGCAAGAAATTCTGAAATTATTGGAGCGCAAAAATGGAATGAAGCAATGTCCGAATGCAAAGTAATTCTTTTTATTTTCCTCGTCAGATAACTGATTTATTGTGAAATACGGTTCATATTTATGTATCAAGTATCATCCAAAATTACATTCGTATCCCAGCCTATAAATGATTGATAGGATTTCAAAGATATCTTCTTTCCATCTTTAAACATATACAACAGATTAAATGTCTCATCTGTTTCTCCAAGAATCTGCGGGGAATGTGTGGTAATTATAAACTGGATATTGGGGAAAGTATTTTTTAATACACTCAGCACCTTACGCTGCCATGATGTATGCATATGCAGGTCTAATTCATCAATCAATACGACGCCCGTTGCTTCTAATGGATTTTTTCTTTCCGGATTTGCCAATGCCATTCTGCGTGCCAAGTCACCAAATAATGCTATCGTGCATTTTTCACCGTCAGATAATTGATTTATTGTGAAATACTTTCCATCCTTTTTCACCTTCATTGCTAAGGGTTTTCTATCGATATGAATATCCTCAAAGCCATCTAACATTGCCAGCATTGCCCGCTTTACCGCGGATAAGCTTTTGTCTTCATATTCTGAATTTTCCCGTACCTTTGCCTGATTTTCTATATCTTCCTGATTTCGAAACCACTTAAACAAATTTCTAAAATCTATCGTACTTTCAATCGCCTTATCAAATGCGTCTAATTTTACAAATTCTTCTTTAGATGCTCCTACAGGAACATCTATTACAACACGATTGACACCGTAATTAACAAAAACAGGCATGTTCTTATTATCAACTTCTTCTATCCAATTTCCATTACCATCATCATGTCCTTTCACAAGATAGGAATCTTCAAATTTTTCTGTCAATAATTTCAATTCTGCTAAATTGTGTTTTCTTCCGCTTGTTCTGTCAATAGAACGGCTGTATGGCATTTCTGTTCCATCCTCAAAGGAAAATACTGCAGTTATAGTTGCTTTTGATTTACCATAGCTAATATCGTCATAATTCAATTCAGCTAACTTTTTTTTGCCAGTTCCTGTAAGTTTGGCAATCATATTTGCATATAGCAAGTCGACAGCTCGAAGAATGGTAGATTTTCCGACGCCATTTATCCCAAAAAGAACAGTAGTTTTTTCATCCAAAAAAATAGTTAATTTTTCTACCCCTTTAAAATTTTGTAATGTAATGGATTTGAGTTTCATACTTCACCTCGCCCTAACAGATCTCTTAACTATAGTGAATGACAAAAATTTTTGTTTTTATTGTTCACTATAAATAGGCTGTCTAAATAACAAAAGTAAATACCTTCTTTTTATTCATATTTTTTCCCCGCGAGGATTTCTTTATAATCCTTATAATTTCGCTCAAGCAGAGCCGGGGTATCCAGCCCGTAGGGACATTTCTTGCTGCAATTTCCACAGTGCAGGCAGTCTTCGATCTTTTTCATCATAGCCTGTGACTGCTCGGTGAGCTGCCCCTCGGAGGGCGCCCGGCGGATCAGGAGGGACATCCTCGCGCAGGTGTTGATCTCGATGCCTGCCGGACAGGGCATACAGTATCCGCAGCCGCGGCAGAACTCCCCCTGAAGCTCGTCCCGGTCTCGGCGGATCACTGCCGTCAATTCCCCATCTAAAACAGGTTCATGTTCCTGGCAGGAGAGAAATTCATCCAGCTCTGTTTCCCTCTGGATTCCCCAAATCGGAAGTACATTGTCAAACTGCAGCATATATGCGTAAGCAGCGGAGGAATGGTTGATGAGCCCTCCGGCCAGTGCCTTCATGGCGATAAAGCCCATACCGGCCGCCTCGCATTGCTTCACCAGCTCCAGCTCCTGATCCGAAGACAGGTAGCTGAACGGGAACTGCAGCGTCTCATAGAGGCCGCTCTTAACGGCCTCCCGGGCAACGGCCAGCCGATGGTTTGTGATGGCGATATGCCGGATCTTTCCCTGCTCCTTTGCCTGCAGCATGGCCTCATAAAGGCCGCTTTCGTCTCCCGGCTTTGGGCAGAAGTGGGGATTGTGGAACTGGTAAATGTCCAGATAATCGGTTTTCAGATTCCGGAGAGTGGTCTCCAGATCCTTCCAAAAATCCTCCGTATTTTCCGCCATTGTCTTGGAAGCGAGATAGATCTTATCACGCCGGTCCCCAAAAGCCAGCCCCAATTTTTCCTCGCTGTCTGTATAGCATCTGGCAGTGTCATAAAAATCAATTCCATTGTCAAAGGCTTTGTGGAGCAGATATACGGCCTCATTCGCAGAAATCCGCTGGATGGGGAGAGCACCGAAGCCGTTTTTGTTTACTGTGATATTCGTTTTTCCAAGGGTGATTTTGTTCATAGTCATTGGTCTCCGTTCCTATGTCTGATTGTATGTCCAAGAGCATCCCATTATGGCCACTGGGCCATGATACATGGTATCCCCAAGGGGATCCCACTATGGCCGTTCGGCCATGTTACAAAGTCTGGTCAAGGTGTGATCTGTATTATTATAGCTCCCATATATCCCTGTGTAAAGCAGAAAAAATAACAGCGAATATTTACAAACCAGCTTTTGGGTCAGTCTCGTTGTAAGGAGTTTTTGGCTGTTTTCTGGAGAAATTTACTTTTCTGAACAGGAATTTCATGTTATGATGGGTTTAGGAAGTGAGACGACTCTTTTTATCCTTAGGAACAGCCACAAATTGGTAAGAAGCGTGGGCAGAAGAATACGCTATAATTCGCGGCCGGTTAGGCCGTGAATTGTAACGATTTGATACTGAGTGTCAGATAAATCTGCCGCGGGGACTTTTAACTTTTAAGAAAGGGATACTATTATGCAAAAAAGAAGCCTTAGAGAGATCCTGCTACGGGTCATAATCCTATTCATCGGACTGACCATTGCCCATCTGGGTGTCACTCTGTTCCTTCTGGCCGACCTCGGCGCAGACCCGTTCAATGTGCTGATACAGGGAATTTTCCGGAGGCTGCAGGGTCTGACGGGATGGCCGGTTCTGACACACGGCAGGGTACATATGACGATCTGTTTTCTGATCATCGTGGTGCTGCTGATCACAGACCGCAGCTATATCAAGATCGGTACCATCCTGTGTATGGTCTGCGGAGGACCGATCATCGACTTTTTCACCCTGCTCCTGGGTGGGCTCATCAATTCCGGCAATCCTTTTGCCGTGCGGATTCTTGTGCTGGCTGCAGGGTGCGTGATCCTTGCTTTCGGCATGACGATTGTTATGAAATCCGATTCCGGCGTAGGACCCAATGACCTGGTGGCGATCGTGATCAGCGACAAGCTCGGGCGGGCTTTCAGCGTGACCCGTATCGCCGTGGATGTGTGCTTTGTCGCGGCCGGATTCCTGATGGGAGGCGCCGTAGGAATCGGAACTATTATCTGTGCGGCGTTGGTGGGACCGGTCGCCGGAATCTTCCTTCCTCATAGTGAGAGAATCGTAGAGCGGATTCTAAGGCTCTGCTTATAAATATACCGCAAGCCTGATCATGCAGGCACTGCGCGGCTTTGCGGATTATATTGCTTTTCGGTGTTTTTTGCGTCCCAAAGTTGTGCTTTTTTATGCAAGCATGAAACGCATGGCCTTTTGACGCTTGTATTATAATATCGCAGAAGAATAGTATGATGAAAAAAGAACTGAATTATTTCAAAATTGGAGCCTCTTATGGGGGCAATCAGGACTGGTTTCCGGATTTTATGATGAAGATCGGCGGCTGTGCGGCGCTGACGGCCTGCGACAGTTGTATCTACCTGGATCTCTTTGGCGGGATGCCAGGTTTGTACCCGTTTGACCGGGAGCACTTGACAAAAAAGGATTACATCCGTTTCGGAATGCTTATGAAGCCTTATCTTCGCCCCAGGTGGTCGGGAGTTGACAGGCTGGAGATTTATATAGACGGTCTGCTGACATACCTTTCGGACCGGGGCTGCCGCTCCATAGGGCTGGATCCTTTTTATGGAAGCAGCCCTTTTTCGGATACGGAAAAGGCTGTGAAAAGGCAGATTGATCGTGGGTTCCCGATCCCCTGCCTGCTGTTGAACCACAAGAGGCGCAGCCTGAAGGATTATGAATGGCACTGGTTCCTTCTGATCGGATACGATATATCGGGACAGCGCTGGATGGTGAAGGCTGCGACTTATGGCGGCTGGCAGTGGCTGAACCTCGCAGAAATGTGGGATACCGGCTATGAGCGGCGGGGCGGGCTGATCCTGTATGAGACGTTATGAATCAGGAAGGAAATACCCATGCCTCACATTTGAGCTGCCACTATAAATGAAAATTCGTGGGTATTTTCATAGTAACTGTAGGAGAAATAAACAAGCTAAGATGCATAAGTTATTTCCAGACAGTTCTTAAGCACTTAACAACGAAATCTTGCGCATTTTGGCAAAATTTTGGTTCCGGCTTGTCCGGGTTAGGGAACTATAGGAAAATAACTTGTGCGGATCGTGCGGAAGGAGAACATATGGAACGATGGGGATTTTATCTGTCAGGTATCCGGTATGGTATCTGCGAAAAAGAGGGACAACACATTTACCATAAACCGTTGAATGTAGAGACGGGAGAGTATGGTGAAAAAAGAGAGCTGACAAAGGAAGACGAATGGTATAAAAAACTGGGGAAGATGGATGTCCTTGACGCCCTTCTCCATACGGAGGAATATGAGCGTGCCATGACGGAAAATCAGGAGGGCTTCCCCACATCCGCGGGAACCCGCTATGAGCGGAAGAGCGAGACAGAGTATGTGGAGCGGGGAGTCAAATTTCCCAAAGATTTTCTGGCGGAGAAGGGAAAGATCATAGTTTTTCTGACGCCAGCCCGGGACTGCTGCGCCCTGCTTGTGCGGGAAGGCTTTGAGGGCAGAACCCTTCTGACAAAATGGAGGGAGATGTATCCGGATCCGGTCTGCCGCGTGCGGCCGGTTCAAACGTATATGGTGCCCATGCGGGATGGTGTGCGCCTGGCGGCAGACGTGTACCTTCCGGAGAAGGAGGGGCCGGTTCCTGTGGTGCTGGTCCGCACCCCCTATGGAAAATCCAACGATATGGAGCCCTATTACCGGTTTGTCCAGAGGGGCTTCGGCGTGGTGATTCAGGATGTCCGGGGCCGGGAAGACAGCGAGGGCGAATGGCTGCCCATGTATTATGAAGTGGAGGACGGAGACGACACGCTGAGCTGGATTGCCGCGCAGCCTTGGAGCAATGGGGATGTGGCCATGACCGGCGGCTCTTATCTTGGGTATGTGCAGTGGGCTGCCGCTGCCAGCGGCAACCCGCACTTGAAGGCCATGCTCAGCAGCGTCTGTTCCGGCAGCCCCTTTGTGGATGTGCCGAGAAGAGGCGGGTGTTTCAATTCCGGAATGCTGGCATGGGCATTTGCCGTTTCCGGACAGCGGATGGACGCAGAGAAGATGGTGCGGGGGGACTGGGACGAGGTGCTGAATATCCGTCCTCTGGAGGAACTGGCGCCGAAAGCCCTGGGGTACGATGTACCGTTCCTGCGCAAATGGATTTCCCATATGGACTGCGACGAGCTTTGGCAGCGTGGAAGCTGGAAAGATCGTTTCGGGCCGCGGCGGGTGCCCGCACTGATCATGTCCGGGTGGTTCGACGACAACGGGATGGGGACGACGGAAGCTCTGGACCTGTATGCGGATTATGAAGAAAAAAAGGTCATCCTCGGGCCATGGATGCACAGCGGCAATGCCAATTATGACATCCACGGATTTGCGTTGGGAAACAATGCGCTGCGTTATGATATGGATCTGATCTGTTTTGCATGGCTGGAGCATTATGTCAATGGTGTGGATAACGGGATCGAAAAGACTCCGAAGGTGGAGTATTATACCATGGGGAGCAATGTGTGGAAGAATGCGGACAATTGGCCCGTGCCCGGGACAAGGGAGCTGGTGCTGTACCTGGACGGCTCGGCTGCATCGGAGCCGGGGCAGCAGCCAGAGAAGAATGCCTGCGTTGTAATCGATCAGCAGCGGCAGTCTTGTGGGAAAAACTGCACTGCATCGGGACAGGGGCAGCAGCCAGGAGAGACAGCCTGCGTTGCCGCAGAGAACCGCGGCCGCCTGACCGTGGAGAAGCCTCTGGCGGCAGGGGCGGACATCTACCGTTACGACCCGGAGGATCCGCCGGTCCACATCATTGACCTGTCGGAAAATGAGCTGGAGGTGCCTGAGGATTATACGGAGGAGGAAAAACGCAGGGATATCCTGTGCTACTCTACGGAAACTCTGGAACAGGACCTGACTATCACCGGGGATGCCCTGGCGCAGCTTTACATTTCCTCAGACTGTGAGGATACCGATCTGGTGGTGAGGATTACGGATGTGGATGAAAGCGGCCGTTCCATGAAGCTGGCGGACGGGGTGATCTGTGTCCGCTACCGGAACCAATTTTCCCGCCCGGAATTCATGGAGCCGGGAACGGTCTATCCTGTGGAGATCCGTACCACGAAGCTGTCCCACACGTTCAGGAGGGGACACAGGCTGCGTGCGACGGTGACATCCGGCGCGAAGAATTTCATCTTCCCCAATCGGAATACACGGGGCGGATTCAACGGCGTGGATATGAAGACCGCCGAGAACCGGATCCACTGCGGCGGGGAATACGCCTCGCGGATCGTGCTCAGACAGGAAGTCTGAAAAAAGAAAAAAAGGCTGTCTCCTTGCGTAAAAGCAAGGGACAGCTTTTTCCTGGATCATCGGTTCAGTGATGCCCCATATTTGTTGCCAGTCGTGCGGATATCAGTCTTGTAACATCCGTTTTTTTGCCGCTTGCTTCCAACAACATTCTTTCAGTATATACCACAAATCCTATTGAGAATATCAATCATTGCGATGACAGATCTTTATTCTATACTCAAGACCGCCAGAATTTACCAACCTGTCCAGAGAAAGAATACGGCTGGCGGTCTTTCGTTATAATTGATGACTGCAAATCGATTTGACGTGCAGTATAAAATGATTCGCCCGTCAAAAACTCTCATTTCCCTTGCTGGCTAATTTTCCGAATCTCCATGCCACAATATATGTCAACAATGCATCACATTGCCTCCATATATTATGGTACGAATCTTCGAAAAATTATCGCAGCAATGAAAATGGACTTTTGACGGTCGAATCATAAAATATTGGTTTTTGCATATTGACAAAATGATATTAAAATGATATCATAAAACTATCAAATTCATACATACAAAAGATTCGTACGAATGAATTTGACGAAGCATGATCCACAGCATTTATAGTTCAAAAAGGAGGAGTATGGGACATGAAAGAAAAGGTACTGAACAACAGGAAAAACGGCATTGCGCTGCTGCTGCTCTTTTTACTGCTCTACATCGCAGCTATTGCAGGCACCGTTGTGGGCGGGATCATCATTTCCAGGAAGGGGCTTCCGATCCTGCTGATCATCAGTTGTATCTGGCTGGCACTGGGCTGGATCCCGTTCTGCGGCCTGAAGGTATTGAAGCCTCAGGAAGCCCTTGTACTGACGCTGTTTGGAAAGTATGTGGGAACCTTGAAGGAAGAGGGCTTCTACTTCGTGAATCCATTCTGCGCCAGCGTGAACCCGGCAGCAAAGACGAAGCTGAGCCAGAGCGGGGATGTGGACCGGGGGGAGATGAAGGCATTCTCTATTTCCATGGAAGGAACCAACGTACAGGTTGAGGTTCCGGCAAGCAATAAGATTTCCCTCAAGGTCATGACCCTGAACAACAGCCGTCAGAAGATCAACGACTGCCTGGGCAATCCGGTGGAGATCGGGATCGCGGTGATGTGGCGGGTGACCGATACGGCGAAGGCAGTGTTCAATGTGGATAACTACAAGGAATATCTGTCTCTCCAGTGCGACAGCGCGCTCCGGGATATTGTCCGCATCTACCCCTACGACGTGGCACCCAATGTGGATACCACCGGGGACGGTGTGGCGGATGAAGGCAGCCTGCGCGGTTCCAGCGAAGTGGTGGCGAACCGGATCCGGGAGCAGATCCAGCAGAAGGTCATGGATGCCGGCCTGGAGATCATCGAGGCACGCATCACCCACCTGGCTTACGCGCCGGAGATTGCGTCGGTGATGCTCCAGAGGCAGCAGGCATCCGCGGTTGTGGACGCAAGGAAGATGATCGTGGACGGTGCGGTCGGTATGGTGGAGATGGCGCTGAACCGTCTGAACGAGAATCATATGGTGGAACTGGATGAGGAGAGGAAGGCGGCTATGGTTTCCAATATGCTGGTGGTGCTCTGCGGCAATCATGACGCGCAGCCCATCGTAAATGCAGGAAGCCTGTATTAAAGCATGGCCGAATCAAAAAAGAAACAGGTTCCTCTGCGCCTGTCGGAAAAGCTGTACAACGCCATCGCCGCATGGGCGGAGGATGATTTCCGCTCCGTGAACGGGCAGATCGAATATCTGCTGACCGAGTGCGTAAGGCAGAGGAAGAAGAATGGGAAATACGTTTCGGAGCATCTGGATGAGCCGCCCAAGCTGGATATCTGAAAAGCTAGTACATCATTGCATTAATCCTTGAGTAATCAGCACTCGCTATCCGCGCCATCTGCACGCCTGCTAACCTAGATGTAGCCCACTACACCGTCGGTTAGCAGACGCACAGCTGACACGAATATCGAGTGCTTATTACTTAAGAATTAATGCAAAGATGTACTAGTTTCCACACGACAGAAAAATGGCCGCCGCTGTGTTTATGATCCACAACGGCGGCTGTTTTTTAGACTTCATTTCGGCTATCAAATGGCAACTGATTTTCGAAGTGCATTTTCCACAAAACTGTTCAGAGACATTTGGCGGGAAGTGGCGCAGACGACCAGTTGCTTGTGGAGTTACGGAGAGATCCGCACATTAAAACTACCTTTGTAGGCTTTCTCCGGTTCACGCCCTTGTGCTTCACAGACCGCAAGATAATCATCAACAGCACTGTGGAAATCGGAAATAAGATCGGCAGCATTTTCTCCCACATAGGAAATCAGAGAGCGAATCCCCATGACCTTTCCGAAAAAAAGAGCATCCTCCTCCGAAAACTCTATGCTTCCGACATAACCTTTGTATTCAACCGTATTATTCATATGAGACCCTCCTGTTCCAAAATTTCTAATAATTGCTTTATCTGGTAAGATTTCAATTCTTTTTGCGGATGCGGTTTATGGAGTAAGATATCTCCATGATTTCTATGAGAAAATATCACACGAGAACCGCTTGTTTTTCCTTTATTTGAGCGGATGTAGTCAAAATGATTCAGCAACATTTCCACCTCATCAAAAGTAAAATCTTTCGGTTTTGACTTGAGTCGTTGTATTAGCTTTTCTTTTCGCCCATAAATGATCCATTTTGGTTTCATTATATCTGTTGTTAAAGAAAAGTGCAACTGATTTTAGTTATATAGTTATATACTCGTTACTGTTCGTTACTGTTCACGGCCTAACCGTGCACTCGCTGCACAGTTAGCCGCCAGAAAAGTGATGGGGCAGGCATCCAGCCCCTCGCCGTCAGGCGGCTTTTCAATGGGCTGGATGCGTTACAGTTCGCGGCCGGTTAGGCCGTGAACTGTAACATATACTCAATATGACAGAAAGAAATACATATTGACAAAATGTACAGCGCTCTCCACGGAGGTTTTTTATGAAACGTCTGGATCACCATAACGGGATGCCGATGGGCATAATTGCCAAAAAAGCATAAAATATAGGAGAGTCGGAAAAAATTCCATATTGCTCACAAAAATGTAGAAAATGACGGAAAGGCAGATGGTAAACATGACTAAGGCAGCAGACAAATCTTATCTGTTTGAGCAGATGCCGATAAAAGGCGCGGTGCTTCGGCAGATTATCCCATCGATCTTCAGCCAGATGATCGTACTCATTTACAATCTGGCTGACACATATTTTGTTGGCAAGCTGAATGCCCCTGTCCAGACCGTGGCGGTAACGGTATCCTATTCCGCGTTTCTTATGCTTACTGCAATTTCCAATCTTTTTGCGGTTGGCGGCGCAAGTCTTCTGGCCCGTTCGCTTGGCCAAAAGAATGAGGAAAAGGCGAGGAGTGTGTCAGCTATTGTCTTTTGGTGCGGCCTGGTCTGCGCGATTTTATTTTCTCTTTTGTTCTGGTGCCTGGCATCCCCTGTCCTTCATCTGTGCGGAGCGACAGCAGAGACTTATGCTGCCGCGTTTCGATATGCAAAATGGGTGATCATTGTCGGCGGCGCCGGAACCATATTAAATGTACTGCTTGCCAATCTGATCCGTGCGGAGGGGAACGCGGTCATTGCGGCAGTGGGCGTTTCTTTCGGCGGATTTGTAAATATCATTCTTGATCCGCTATTCATTTTACCACAATTTTCAGGGCTTGGCGCGGAGGGCGCGGGCATGGCAACCGCGATTTCAAATCTGGCGGCAACCTTGTTCTTTTTGGCTTATATTTGCATAAAAAAGAAATCCACAATCATTACAATCAGCCCAAAGTATTTAAAAGATACACCAAAATATATTGGAGGTATCATATCAATCGGAATTCCTTCTGCGGTTCAATATGCGCTGACCGTAGTTTCTGTGTCGGCTCTTTCAAAATTTGTGTCGGGTTATGAGACGGCTGCAGTCGCAGGGCTCGGCATTGTAAAGAAATTAGACCAGCTTCCCTTGTATTTTTCTATCGGAGCTGCCAACGGCTTATTGCCGCTTCTTGCTTATAACTATTCATCTGGAAACCAGAAGCGCCGCCATGCTTCTTTCCGGTTCGGAACAGCAATCTCTTTTGGGTTTTCTATTCTTTGCCTGGTTTGCTATGAAGCATTCGCACCGGTTTTGGCAGGATTGTTTATGAAAGATACGGCAACGATTGCATACAGCTCCACATTTTTACGGATTATGGTAGTGGCAATGCCCATGATGTCCTTATGCTATCCGATGATCATCCAATTCCAGGCAATGGGAAAGGTAAAAGAATCTCTTGTCTGTTCCGTTTTACGGAAAGGTGTACTTGACATTCCGTTGCTCTTTCTTATGAATGGCCTGATACCGTTGTATGGCTGCATGGCAGTCCAGCCGATTGTTGACAGCATTTCGCTGGTAGTTGCCCTGTATTTTTACCGAAAAATATTGTCCATGGGATAGGAACAATGAATTCGTTACAGTTACCGCATTGATAAACCTTTCATAACTGCCTATAATAGAATTATTATTTTGAACTGCTATGACA
>VSNK01000160.1 GCA_009774255.1 Faecalicatena sp. | reverse complement strand
CAACTATACACGAGGTATCTTTTTTTATCAACCCCCTTGCACTTTATATTATACAGGAAGCTTTCAATTTTTTTATTCGTGCAGTTTTTTATATTTTCGTTAATGTGCCAATCAATCGCTCAATCGGATTTGCTCATTAAATTTTTCCAGCTGTGTCAGCAAATGTAAGAGTGCGTCAGCACGGTTTTTGCGAATGGATTAGTGGGTTGGATGATCCTTGGAGCATCCAACCGTACAGCTGGAAATTTTTTGATCTTGAACCTTCATGATTTTTTTACTTTGTGCGCCTTAGCTGTATCAATCCATTTTTCATACATGATTTTAAATCAAATATCCTTCTATTTCCATTGTCAAATTGAATGTGAATCTGACCATAAGATGACTCTATTACTACGCCATATCCATATAACTTATGGTTAACTTCTGTGCCTGCATCTGTAATCTTTACACTGTTAAAATCGTCTAAATTATCTTTTCCTCTCTCATCAAATAAGGCACTTTTATTTTCTGTCAAATTTCTTTCAAATACCTCTTCCGATACATTTCTTTTTGGTTCTCCATAGCGATTCAGCAAATCAAAAATTGCCTGCAATTCTGCCACGTGTGTTTGCGTAAAACTAATTGAAGATTCTACATCTAAACCAATTTCATAAGTATCTCCTCTTGTTGAAATATCCAATTCCTGTATTGCACGTTTTATTTCATCGCGAAACTTTTCCTTATGTGATCCTCTCAACAACTTATATCTCCTGGAACAGTTGCTACAAAGGCAAAGATTTAACTGCGGTAATTCAATTCCATAATTTGCTATTTCCGTTACATCAATCGTCTGTACTGGATTTTTACACATCTGACAAATTCTTATACTGTTGTCATTTGTATACATTCCAATGGCATATGCACGCACATTTTTTTGTGACTTGCTTGTACGAATCTGTCGCAAAACTTTCTCATAGGTTACTGGATCCGCACAAATAAACTGCTGTCGGACATGCTCCACTAAGCCATCCATATTTTGAACATAGGAAACCGGAAAATCTGTTGATTTCCATTCTTCAGCTTGAAACACCTGACTATCTTCCATTTTTGTTTCATCATCATGATTTGCTTCCTGTAATTCCATGCCAAATCTTTTCGCAAGCTGTTTCAAAAGGATTTTCTGATTTCTAGTATCCAGGTTATCAACTATTTCAAAGGCATCTGCCGTAATATCCTCTTGCTTTTCTATAAAACCAAGTGATTCGTATATCGTTTTATCCTGTAAAAGTTTTCCATAATAATCTATATTCAGATCATATTTTGACATTTCACAAATTTTCTGGTTTTTCTCGTTTTTATCATATACCCATGCGTATTTTTCCTTAAGGTCACAAAACGGACGGCAATCCCCCTCTGTATAATAAGGATTTGTCTTTCTATGTACAATCTTTCCTGATAATTTGCGGCGGATTGCAATCAGCATTTTAAATATTTCAATTGATTTTCTTTTTGCAAGTTCAGTATCGGAGTGACATTCTATATAAAAAAGATTTTCCTCTAAATATTCGACTTCCAATCTGGGGCAGTAGTCTTCCAATGCCCGCCAGGATTCATAGCCAGGACCTCCGTTTGATCCACGCCTCCCATCATGAACCGGAGATGTAATCAAACCAAATGTTTTCAGTTTTCTGACATCAATTTCATGCTTATGGTAAAAATCAATATCCAAAGGATAATATCCCAATGCATTATGATACTCTGGTTTAACATTCTTGTTTGTGTTATCCTCAACTGACTGATAATAAATATTTAAATTCATTCCCTCATCGGAAATATCTATATATACCAATTCCGGCTTACTGAACAGAACAGTATCATCTTCTGTTTTAACCTTAATTATAAATGAATCTGCAAGAAGTCTGCGGACGACAGCCACGTCTCCATTTGAATCAAATAAATGAATAATCCGAATAATGTCTTCCACATACTCATTTTCATACTCATCCGCATTTTCGAATTCCGGTTCTTCCTCTGCTTTCGTATATTTTTTGATAACCTTCTCTTTTACATATTGGAAATTATCAAAGTCCTTAATTTGGAATCCATCCTTTAGTAGAGTCATAAATTTTTTCGCCAATTCAGTCTCTACAACAAAAGAAGGCTCCATATTTTTATATTCACTGGATGAGCTTAAATATACACAGGGTACTTCTCCACTATATGCCGATACAAGTTTTCTTTCTGCATTCACAATCAATGGCGCTTGCCGCAAATCTTTCCAGACCTTTGGAATAAAGCTTCGAATCGTTTGCTCATAGCTGCCGCTTCTATTAAAAGAAGATTTTTCTGTATAAAGAGATTCCCGATAGTCAGACAGCAGCTCATAAATGTCCTTGATCTTACACATGTCCTTTTCTTTTATATCTACATGCTGTCCTTGATTTTTTCTTATCGCTTTCGCCCAATCTTCCAGTGTAAAAAGTTCAACCTCTAATTCATCTTTCAGCCAATTAAAATATTCCGTGAAATTCAAATCCTTTTCATTATTAAAGGCAACAAAACCCTTTTTGGCAAGCAAATCCGCCAAAGCAAATGGTACAGCTACTTTGATCTCATATGGTTTATAATAATCCCCGTCTTTATCTGGTAATAAAGCATTCTCCCGAAAGGTACTATTCATTTTATCTCTTAATCCGAGAATTGTCTGATTTTCAGTTTCATCTTTAAAAGCAACCAACAAAATACGCCGGAGAAAAGCCTGTGTTATCAATCTTCTTTGTCTAAGTTCCAACATAGATTCGCAGATTAAATCTCCCATCTTGCCAAAAAGATATGAATTAAAATCAGATGGCATCATCAATTTTTCCCGTGAGACTGCTGTTTCAAAAGAGCCATGAATCATAAAAGGCAACTTTGTATGGTCCCTTGTTGGAAAATATACCCAAATATCTGAGTTTCGGATATCAATTACATTCGTGACACGGTTATTTACATGGTACGCGATACTAACTTCCGCTCCGCGCATCTGTAAATGGTCAAATTTTTTTTGAAACTTTAAATAACGGCTAATTTCAGCTTTCTTACCATAAGCACTGCCTTCAATCCTGCAAGATATAAGATTTTTATCCATATCATCTACATCCAGTGTAATCATTGCAAACTGGAGATCCTGAGGACTGATCCAGTATAATTTCTTTATATGATTCAAAAATAACAAAATCTCTGGCGGAAGCTCTTTCAGCTTCTGGAGAACATCCTTTCCAGAAATTGACAATATCTCCCCATTATTTTTCTGTTTTGTAAACGGGATCATAAATTTTGTCAGATGCTCTGCATGAATAAACGGGAAAAATTTATCCCCGCTGCTAACAGGGTATGACAGACATCTTTTTGCCTGTCTGCAGTCCCAACCTTCTTCTATCTCGACCGGAAGTAAATAATTTTCAATGCGGAATGCCTCATCATCAGAATATACCTCCGGCTGATGCGTATACTTATACACAGACTTAAATCCCATTCCGAACCGTCCGATGGTCTGAGCATCTTCTTTGTTCTTTGTCCCCATCAGCATCGAAGATACCCCTTGGACATCTTCTTCATTAAATGGTTCTCCATTGTGATAAAATATCAGTTTATCTGAATAATATTCAATCACTGCCCTATCAGCCTTTTCGTCCTCCGCATTCTGCAGCAATTCATATACAAAATGATTACTGTCAGAATAATGTCCCGCAAGCAATAACTCATATTTTTGCGGCTCCTCCGTCATAGCATACCAGTCATGTTTATTTTTTGCATATATTGCTTTGTAATCAATTTTTCCCATATGCTTTCATCCCATCTTAATTTACATGCAGAATTCCTTTTACTTGTAAATTTGTATGTATATCCGCATGCCGTATCGTCTCTTCCATCCGACTCTTTTGTTTTTCGAAATCAGCTGTCAATTTATCCAACTGTGATATTCTCATTCTTTTAATCTTATCGTCTTCCGCCTTTTTTATCTGATCCCGTAAAATAGCCTCTCTCTGATGAAAAGAATGCGCCGCCTGCTCGAGCCGATAATTACACTCATTTTTCACGGTCATAATATATTCTGATTTTTTTTTCTGCCACTTTTCATAATGGAGGCGATCCATCTCATCCCATTTCTCATTAAAAAGATTACTGTCAAAATCATATTCCTTACTGTATTGAATATCATTTAGGATGTTCTTCTGTACGGTTTCATTCTCACTTACAGCAATTAATCGTATATCCGGTCGAAGGCCAACATACTTCCATACATAGATCAAGAACTCATAATCTCCTGATAAGAGTTCATCTGTAGAAATTTCAATTCCTACCTCACATGGTAATTCGTTGCTTTCATATGCCGCGGCCTGAATGACCAATGGATGCATCTGTGTTAAAAATGCAGCATTACGGTTATCCTTTGCACAAACACTGTCAAATGTAATTTGAAGAATTGGCTTGTCCGATTTTAAATATGCGGTCCACAGCTTACTCGCATTATTATTGTTGACAATATGAACAGTTTTCAGATTGTCCAAAAGCTTCTGACGTTTGTCATTGGCAAGCCGCAGACTTTTTAAATCTGATTTTCCGCGTATATATTCACCGTCTCCAAGATAATCCTTCAGGAAGGTATTTACCATCTCCTGTACGCTTTGCGGAGATATCCATGTATTTTCCGCATCCTGTACATCTTTATTCTGAATATAATTCGAAAGGTCAAATCCATAAAGAGTTTTCTCATCCTGCTCCAGTCGGTGCATCTCCTGTACCTTCATAACTTCATTATCCGCCATCTGCTCAATCTTCATCTGACGCTCCACCTCCGTCAATTCCGGATCAAACATAATCTTCAAAATCTGCTCACTGATATCCCCCAAAATTTCTGAACAATCACCGATACTGTCTTCAAAAACTCCGATTTTATTCAGACATTTATCATAAACCACCTCATCAATCGTATTTTCAATAATCATATTATAAATTTTTACTGTATCTGATTTCTGACCTCGCCTATCAATACGACCGATGCGCTGTTCAATTCTCATAGGATTCCATGGAAGATCATAGTTAATCATCGTATCGCAGAATTGATAATCCAAACCTTCACAACCAATCTCACTAAATAAAAGTACATCAATTGCATCGGGCTTTTCTCTGTCCATCAGAAAGCGTTCCCTCAGATGAAATCGTTCCTCATCTGGCACATTTCCGTCCACCTGCCCAACGCGAACCCCCCAGCTTTCCAAATTTCTTTTAATGTAAGTCAAAGTATGCCGAAAAGAGCTGAATATAATCACACGATTATTCTCTTTTGTCTGTTTTTGCTGAATAATTTCATACATCTTTTTTAGCTTTGGATCATCCTCCGGAAGCTGCCTTGCAATCTCTGTGATTTCATCTGCAAGTTCAAGCAAAAAATGAATCTCATCCCCGTTCAAATCATAATCAAATTCATATAGCTCCCCATCCTTCTGAACCTGTTCTATCCTTTTTGAAATAATATCATCCAAAAAAGGAACCAGTCCATAAATACAACTGGCAGCCTGACGCATGATTGTACACATCATAAAACGAACACTTCTGCTCCCATGAAGCATCGTCAGAGAAGTCTTTTCAAATTCCATCAAGGCATCATACAAATCTTTTTGTACTGTACTGTATTGAACCTTTACAGTCTGATTTCTTCTGATGCAAAAGTCCTCAATGTCTTTCCGCCTTGTTCTATTAATAATGCCATGGAAAGAATGGAGCGCTTCTATCCTCGTCAGCATTTCCACTTTTTCATTCCGGGTAATTATTTCCTGTTCCAAAAACTCATAGATTTTTTCAAAATCAGGGCTATGCTGAATGACACTTCTTCCCCAGGACGTATTCAAAATGTGTGATATCTCTTCTCGTGCAGCTTTCTGCCAACCTTCCTCCTGCTGACGTACAATCCGAAGCAGGCTGTTTACATAGGCATTTGGCTCAGACATTGTTTTAAATGTATCTTTATCAATAACAACATCCGGCCGGAGCAGATTCAGCAGCGTATACAGATCATTGTTACTGTTTTGAAGCGGAGTAGCTGTAAGAAATACGACAGCATCTGCGTTTTTGCAGAACAATTCTACTCCTTTATACATCCAGGTATTCGAGTTACGGATATTATGCGCTTCATCAACAATCACAAGATCAAAATGCGGAAGAGGATCCAGTTGGTTCAGTCCCAAATTTTTTTTCTTTTTTGACGAACTCGACTGTGTTCCCATAATCATACTTTCACTAAACAGGGAATAAGGAATTATTGTCTTATTATGCCGCTCAGGCCAGATACCATCTCTGTCCGTTTCCAAAATTGCTTCTGTAAAATCCCGTCCGTCCATTTGAGTAAAATTCTCATCAAAGCGCTTCATTTCCAATTCCCATTTTCTTTCTGCAATTAATGGACGCGGACAGACAATCAATACGGAATTTATATTGGAACGGGCTTCCATTTCCTTTAAGATCAATCCTGCTTCAATTGTTTTTCCAACACCCACATCATCTGCAACCAGAAGTCTAGGACTATCCGCTTTAATCATCTTCAATGCAGGGCGAAACTGGTATGGGACGAAATCTATTCTTGCAGAATTTAAAGAATACAGATTACTGGAACCAGGATTATTGATCTGGTATGCCGTTAAAGCAGTACGCACCCTTTCCAGCGAAATCTGCCGTTCCTTCTCTTTCTCAACTTTTATTTCTATTTGTTCTTCATAAAAGGATTCTATCTTTCCATCAATCAGGACAGAATATTTATTTCCATCCTGACTAATAACGGCTCCTATCTTCCTTTTGTCACTGACTAAGGTTACCAGACTGCCGCCCCTAATTGTTTTTTCCGCTTTCTCCGGTTGAGAAACATTCTTTTTACCTTTTATTCTAACAGGTTCCAGTTTAAGCTCCTTATCATCCTCAATATCGAAAATAAAGTTCTCCATATCCCGTGTTTCTTTCATACTGGCATTAAATGCCTGCATGAGAGAAATAATTGTATTTACATCATCAATGACTTTCTTTTTTGTAATATCGTTAGGCGTAATGTGTGCCCAGGAATTTCGTACTTCCAGCATTCTACGAATATTTGCACGTTCTTTATTATTCACGAAGAAAGAGCTTGTAATACTGAACCAATTCCTGTCAAAAACCCTAAGGAGCGCAGCCAGGTCAAGTCCGCCGATATCCCGTATATCATTTGACAGAACTGTATTCTTCTGCAGGGAACTCAAATTATTTACTACCAGCTCCTGCCACCAATTATCCGTAATCTTTGGGAGCTTCTTTGACAGCCACTTTCCCATTTTTTCATTTAATTGAAACATATATTCGTTCATTTTACTGATAATATAAGTATCATTCATCTTCTGTTCCTCCTGTTGACTACAACAAATCCGTTTCAGCAGATTGATTCCCTCATACTGTCTGTTTATATAATTCCGGCTATATCAATCTCAAACTTATATCTGCGATGCTCTTCTGTTGGCTTTTCCATATCAGCCAGCACCAGGTAATAATCTTGTCCACGGCTATAGTTGCCGCTTTTTAATATGAATTTCTCCTTCATCATTCTGATTCTCGGATCCTGCTCCATATGGTCTGCAATGATTGGCACGTCATAAGAAATCTTTTCCCCGGTTTCATCTACAAAAAAGGCAATCAGCTTTCTTGGTTTCAATGTATCTGTAACAGCTTCCATCTGAATAAACTCAAGATACACCACAATATTTGTGATCCGGTTGGAACCATAAGACAATTCCACATTGACCTTACTTGTATCCGCCTTTCCTCTGCTGGTTAATACTTTGATCACCGGAAGAATCATCTCCTGTGGAGAGGAACCTCCGTGTACATAATTTTGCCCTCCTCCCGGAGCTTTGATGATATCTGTTCCCCTTGGCGTTGTTACATAAAACTCATTCATTTTGCCCAGATATATCATCATTCTGCTGACCAGCGCGTCATTCGATATTTCATTATAAGATAACATAAAACGTTTATTGAGATAAAACACCTTTGATCTGTCCGTTGAAATTTTTTCACTTTCTTCCAGCTTATCCCTCTTGTAGATAAAACCATGATCTGCCGTGACCAAAAATCTGGTTGCTGATATCCTCTCGGTCAAACGGCGAATCAGCGACTGGATTTCTTCTATGGCTTCCTGACAGGCGTTAAATACCTCATTTTCTGACTTCAAACTTTCTCCGCGATTATCAATCTGGTTTTGATAAATATAGATCACATTTTTATCCTGCGTCATTTCCCTTAGTTCCTGTGGACTTGCATGTTTTACCCCATCAAAATCCAGACATTCCCCCTTCGGGAATCTCTTTTGAAGGATCCTTCTTCGATCAGACATATTATTTCCACATTTCATATCATCTACATAAACATCCAAACCATCTCTTACCATAATCTCCTGATGCGGCAAGAGGGAGGCCATGCCAAGCGTTGTCTCGGAAGGCAGGACACTGAGCATATGGCTCATTCTGACCTCACATTTTTCATCCAGGTCAAGCTTTCTCTGCAGCTCTTTTGCACATTCGTAGCGAAAAGCGTCTGAAATGATAACGATCACCCGACCATCTCTTCCCCCTTCTTTCATCATAGGGCTTACAAAATCATGAAAAAAATCTTCCTGCCTTGAACCGCTGTATGTCCGATACTGCTCTGCCGAAAGGCTTTGATTCCATTTGTATGAAAAATCTGCCAGATATCTGTTCGTATAAACATTCTCTACCAGATTCCTCAATTTCCCTGTTTCTTCCTGGATTCCAATCCGGTCCAGATAATAATAAAATTTTCTGTACCATGTATCAATCTGAAATGTATATTCCGTATAGTCTCTGACAGCCTCCTGGATTGTTGGCTGAAACGTCTGCATGGAAACCTCCCTGATCACTTTATAGCCATTAAAAATCATCCGATAATGGTCTTCAAATACTTTTGCGTAGTGGTAACAGCTTTTCATCCTGTTCTCACATATCTCAGGAATTGTCATGCCTGCTATTTTTTCGTCCAGCATCCCATCCTCGATCTTTGCCAACATCCATTGGATCAGATTCTCATCGAACTGCCGGAAGCTGTCACAATTCACCACATTTTCAAGCGGAATTTCAATAATCCTCTGATCCAGATTCAGTTCTCTGCCAATATCTTCTGCAATGGCATCATAAAACGCTCTCGTATCATCATGATTCATCATATTCTTTACAAATATGATCGCATCGTTTTGCTTTTTTGAAAGAAAGCTTTTCCACTCTTTCGGAATCTGGCTGTCCGCAAACATATCTGTATAAGTCAGAAGCATTGTAACCAAAAATTTCTTCAGGCTGGGGACAGAATCTTTATATCCATACTGCCATTCACACTTTCTCCAAAAGGAATCCAGAATCTGATATGTCCGGAATTTCTTTAACACTGCATTTTCTTCTATTCCCGCCAGCAGGATTTTTCTTATTAGTTCTTCAAAATTACATACCTTCAGGCCCGCCAGAACGCACATTACGCCAAGCTCGATATTTTCAGACGTATACTCCCCCATCTGGAGATTTTGAAATTTCAGTGTTTGATTCGCATTCCAAAACTTCTGATATTTTTTTACCACATCCTGACATTTCGCAGGAATACCCAATTCCCCGCACAGCTGCATGATTTTATCAGAGTAAAAATGCTCCGAATAGTAAAACGTATCCGCCAAAAGGTTTTCTCTGTCATCAGGTCTAGGAAAAGGGGCATAAACGACATAATTTGACTGCGCATCATTTATCTCCAACAGCAATTTTGTCTGAAACCAGTTTCCCTCCGTCAATTTCCACAGTTTGTTCCCGGATGCCAGATGAAGCTGGTCGATCTCTTCCTCATAGGAAGCATCATCGTCATACCAAAAAACAATTTTCCGCTCCGTACCGGCCAGCAGTGTATTCAGTTTATTCTCTATTTCCTTCAGTTTCATAATCACACCTTATTTCCATATAATCTGCACAAGACTTTATACACGGTATGTAATAGGAGTTGCGCAAATGTGCAAGCAAGTCATCCATTTTCTGGCAAAATTGGTAACAAATTATAAATCCCCAAACTTTTGAAATGCGGTCTGTATCTTCGTATAGTTCTCCCAATCCACGTTTTTCAATATATTCTGTCTTTCTGCAAATTGTTCTACAGGAGTCCTGATAGAAAAATATGTATCAAATTTTGCTTTTGTAATATGCCGCCTGGACGATAAATATCTTTTCTGTGGATCAATATTTTCTACGAAAGCAATACATTGATTAATCATCTTTTTATCATATGAATCATTTTCACCTACTGCATCTAATAAAAATGTCTCCATAGCGCCATTTTGCTCAAATGGAATGATAAACAATAAAAGTGAAAACTGTAATGTTTTTCCAATCTCAGTAAGCATATTACATACTATCCAATGGTCATTTTCCAATTCACTATCAAAAGTTACAGAATATTCATTTAGAGCATCTTTCATCTTCTGGATAAAATTCTGTTCTGTTTCAGCTTCATCCCGGTCAGTTATTATTACAATCTTACTATATGCGTTCGAAAGTCCCGGATCAGATAAGTAATTACGTTTTAAAACCTCCTTAAGTCCGCTGCTTAATCTGCTGCAGCCGCCCGTAGACATAACCGTTAAGATATCCGAATCCTTCACCAGATTCCGTGATTTTTGCCGATCCATTCTTAATATCCCCTGTTGTCTTGAAGGATCATCTGACCACTGATAAGCTTTTCTCATATAATATTGCAATAAAACATAATCTGTGGAACCTTCACATAATATAATATTGTTCATTATCTTAACTCCAATCCGAGATTTTCCTGAGCATGGATTGCTTCTTTGCAGTTCATCCGCCGAATATAGTTCTCACCCTCATATTTATATAATGTATATAAGTTGATATGCTGCTGCAGTTCTTCGTTTAATCTCAGTACCTTCCCTATCGCTTCTTTACTGTGCGATGTCATAAAAACCTGAATATTCTGCTCCATAGCGCTTCTCAATAGCCATGAAAAAATACTGTCCATTGCAGAAGTATGGATTGCCGTTTCAAATTCATCCAACAATAAAATGCCGTTTCTTGCGCTGACAATACCGTTTAAAAGCGAAACCGCTTTTTTCATCCCATCGCCGTAAGCATTGAGCGGCAAGGCCTTCTTATGCTTTTTTGACAAGATCATATACTCCGGATAGCGGGCATTATTCTCATTTTTTAAAGCATTGATATTCGTGATATCAGCATCAAATTCCTGCAAAATATGAATCAATACCTCATATGCTGCCGAATCTGACAGAATACCGTCAATATTCAGATTATCACTTGCATGATCGAAAGGGGAAATATAAATGGTTTTAACAAAATTACCTGGTCTATATACGAAAGTAAATGTAGACTGAAAATCATATACAGAAAATGAGTTTACCTTTTTCTCATTAAAATAAATCGACAAACGCATATGCTTTGCGTCAACCATCTCATCATCGTTCCAATCCTCCTTGATTTTCTTCAAATTGTTCATCCGAAACATTTCGCCTTCTGAAACCTGCGTCTGTTCAATTTCAGCTTTTACTTTTACCGTTTTTCTCTCGTTTTTCGTATCCTTATAATCATAAGAAACGACCAGGTCTTCCTCGTCTATCGGGAACATATTATAAAAATCCTGGAATATTTTATTGACTTTCTTTGTTCTTTTTCCGGCGCATAGCATCCAGCAATCCTCCCGCTGCGGCCGTTCCACCGTTGACAGAAGCTCCAGGATACTGGTTTTCCCGCTGTTATTATTACCTGTTAAAATATTAATGCTGTTTAATTGTTCCAATTTCAATTCATGAATTCCTTTATATCCATGAATAAATAATTCTCTTATATGCTGTGCCATATGATAAACCGCCTTTCAAAAAATGCGTGTAACTGTCCCTAAATTTTCGCCAACAGATTCACCGTCTGTCTCTTCCCGTCCTCATTCGATACCTCTATATTCTGGAATAATCCATAATTATGCTTTACACCATCATCCAAATCAATCTCCATGCGCTGCAGCGCCACATGGGACAGGGCTTGATAGTAGACCCTAATTTCATTTAACTGTTTGAGATACTTGTCTCTGGATTTTGACGCTTTTGCACGGTCAACGGCGCTGGAAGAAGTCTCTATTATATACTCCGCATTCTTCAAAGCACCTGTAATCGCATCCTGAATCTTATGCAGATAATCCGAACGGACCCTTCCTACCGTGTCACGGTTATAACGGTGCAGATAGATCAGCGCTTTAAAGCCATTCTGCTTCCCGCTGTCAAACAGCCAGTAGATCGGGCGCTTTTGATAGATCTTACAATGATCCTTAAAGAAATCTTTCAGGAAATAATTACGGATTATCTCTCGGGAAGAACTGCCCTTATTGCCAAGCGCCTCTGCTACAAAATCAAGATTTTCTTCTAAAGTTTCCTCACCATATACGATCCTCATCCACTCGCAAAATCGCCCTACGATATCATCCTCGAAATAATTGTCGTCTGTAATTGGAATCACGTTATCCGCATCGGGGATGAAAGAACTATATTTGCTGTTATCCCACTCTCCGCCGGCATAGGCAAGACCTTCCACATCAAGAGAATACCTGCCGAACATACAGCCGACAGCATAAGAAATCAGGCTTCTGATATCACGCTGCAAATCAGCCTTGCGGACAGTAATGTCTTTTTCTTCAACTTCCGGGGTCAGTTCGTCCTGTAAACCGTAGATTTCGATGAAGATACGGTTTAACTCTTCTTCGTTGGTTTTTAACTGGTTGAAACGGGTGTCGCATTCCTTCTTCCATGATTGATAAGCTGATTCGATCAAATAGTTCGATGAAATATTTTCTGTTTCATCATGAGTATAAATTTTTCCATTATGATTATAAGAATTTCCATAGGATGGTAATAATGGGTGTCTGTCGAAATCCCAGGATGTTTCGAAAGAGTCCCAATCATGTCTTGAAATATTAATACTCTCTTTTACATTTTTATCAACTTTTATAGCCGTCTGTAAA
>VSNK01000016.1:3532-37862 GCA_009774255.1 Faecalicatena sp. | reverse complement strand
GGATATTTCTTCGAGTGTGCAGGTCAAAAAACGCAGGCGTAGTGGGCTACGTCGAGGCTTTTTGACCTGTGCAATCGGAGAAATAGACAAGCCAGAATGCGTAAGTTATTTTGCGGCAATTCCTTAGGTCGGAATTTATCAAAAAGGCCATGCTTCGCTTTACTGTGCGGCAGCATGGCTTTTACATATGAATTTCATGTTTCCCTCTAAAATAGTGGTAAGCACTTCATAAAATCTCATTTTACAATAGAAATGGACTCTTAAAAGCTAAATCACACATACCTTTTATATCGGCATGCATAAAGGACACCGGCAAGCAATACTGCTGTTGAGATCCCGGTCAGAAGCCATAGATTCCGGTTATCCTCTCTTCGCATATCCGGCGGCTGAGACATAGTTCTCCTGTCATTTGAAGCCTCTGTCATCGATTCGGTTTTTTCTGGAAAATTCCCAAGCATCGGCACCGTTTCTCCTGAAAAATTTCCGGATACCTGCTGGTTTTCTTCCGGAGTTTCTCCGGATATCACCCCGGATTCTCCTGTTTTCCCTGACATCTCCCCAGATTCTCCTGCCATTTTCTCTGACATCTCCCCGGATTCTCCTGTTTTCCCTGACATCTCCCCAGATTTTCCTGCCATTTCCACTGGCATCCCCTCGGGTTCTCCAGGCATTTCCCTGTACATCTCCCCAGATTCTCTCGGCATATCCCCGGACATAGGTCCGGCTTCTCCCGGAGGTCCCCCTTGCATATCTCCGGGCATTGCCCCAAGTTCTCCTGGAATTTCTCCAGACATTGGATCGGCTTCTTCCGGAGGTCTCCCCTGCATTTCTTCGGGTATTGCCCCAAGTTCTCCTGGAATTTCTCCGGACATCGGCTCAGCTTCTTCCGGTAATTCTCCGGACACTGACTCCGTTTCTTCCGGTAATTCTCCGGACACCGGTTCAGCTTCTTCCGGTAACTCTTCGGACATTGATCCCCTTGTTCCCGGGAAATCTTCTGCTTCAAATAGGGTATTTCCCGGGCCGCCGCCTCTGCCAAAACCGTTTCCCATAGTTCCCATTGCCTCGATGGACAAATTAGCCGCCTCCACCACATCCGAATCGCTTGTCTGCTCTTCCTTCGACGATACCGCCACACCGCTATCCGTAGACGAAATGCTGCCGTCCAACTGTCCCTGAATGCTTTCCGCACGGAGCACACAAAATGATTTCAGAGTAGACACACCTTCCAGAAACTCTTCATAAGAGCAGAATTTGGTAGGATCCTTTTCCACATATGGGGCAATCATTTCAGAAACCGTATCTATCATATTTTCACATTCACCGTTTACAAAATATTGTTCTATAAATTCCGCAAAATACTGGTGGTATTGTTCCGTATATTCTTCGCTGGCAAAAATCCAGGCAAGCATGGGACGTGACTCGATGGTTCCGCCGGATACCGGAGAATCAATCGGATAATTCACCAGACCCTGCGCGTCTGTCCCTGATTCGAATCCGCCGAAAGCCAGATTATAATCCCACGGGATCATAGAAAGCTGCCCTTCCTTTTCATATAGATAGTAATTATGTATCATGGAACCCGTGTAGCTGTCAAAATTACAGACAAAATTGTGTACTACAAAATACCGGATCACCTCTTCCACATTCACCACATGTTCAATATCATCTCCTTCATTCAGTAACTTCAAGGATGCAATCAAGCGATCTTTGTCACGATCTGTTATCTCTGTCTTCGCATTGTCGAAAATATTGCCGTAACTTTCATATTCATCATCCGTATAGATCAAAGACACATCATCGCTGCCCCTGGAGATTCCTCCCGGAGCATCCGGCCCTGACGGATTTCCATTTTTTTGCTGCGTTCCTCCTTCGCCGACTTCCGGATTCATTTTCTGCATCTCATCTCCTCCGGCCTCCGAATTCATTTTCTGCATCTCATCTCCTCCGGCTTCCGGATCCGTTTGCTGCATTCCGTCTCCTCCGGCCTCCGGATTCATTTTCTGCATTCCGTCTCCTTTGGCCTCCGGATTTATTTGCGGTATATTTTGGTTTGCCTCTTGATTTTCCGGCGGATTCATAAAGCCTTCCATATCCTCCGGGTTAAATTCCGCACCGTTTCCGCGTCCGCCGCCCATATCCATACTGTCCGGCTTGTACAGTTCCCCATAATCATTGCCGAATTTCCGTTCCAGGAAACTCTCTTCCACGCCCTCCACCGCAAGATACAGTCCGAAATCTTCTCCGTTTACCGTGATATAGGCAAAGCTGCAAAGAGGCGCATCCGCACCGAATCCTGCCATCATTTGATAGGTCACATAATCCTTCATGAAAGTATTGTCCTGGATGATATTATTCAGACACAGTTTATCCAGCCCATAATAGGTATTTCCCTCGTCATAGTGATCAAACTCCACCTTAAAACTGTAACGGTTATTTCCATAGGAAGCCACCGAGGTGAGCGATGTATTTCCCTTTGCACGTATTGCCGCATTTTTACAGACCGTCTGGTCGATCACCAGGGAGCACGCCGCATATTCTTCATTCATACAGTCCGCCAGAAATGCATCCCAGTCTTCCATTTCAATATCTATGGTATGTACCATGGATGTGTCGAACAGTGCGGATTCATATCCCATGACATGTGCCACAGCCTGTACCCCGAGTTTTCCGGCATTCATAAAAATTATGGTCAAAACCAGAACAAATACAAGGATGCAGCAGCAGATCCTGTCAATCTGTTTATGCGTTGACATTGTCTACCTCCTTTTTTCGACATATACTGCCCTTTCATCCCATATAGTCCCCATTATAGCTGACCAGAACAGCGCTGTTCACACCATCCATCCCGGAAAGTGTATTGAGAAACTCCGTATTCTCATCTTTTATGCGGATTTCCACTGTCAGTTCTACCATACTTCGCTGCACGGTCTTACTCTTTACAATACAGCGGCTCACCTGTTTTCTCAGGAACTCCAGAGCTTTTCGCTCGCTGTCCTGCCCTGTACAGCTAAGCACGACAAGATAGGGGATGATGTGCGATTTTCTGTTGACAAACAAAAGCAAAACCACGCCAATAAACACCCCGCCGAATACAGCCAGAGGAATCATTCCGGCGGCCAGCACGATTCCTTCCGCAATGGCCCAGAACAAAAATGCAATATCCAGCGGTTCCTTGATCGCGGTCCGAAACCGGACAATCGACAGTGCGCCCACCATACCGAGAGAAAGTACGATATTCGACGTCACCGCCAGAATCACAAGCGTTGTGATCATAGTCAAAGCAATCAGAGTCACGCCGAAGCTCGACGAATACATCACTCCGGAAAATGTTTTTTTGTAGACCAAAAACAAAAACATACCGATTCCAAATGCCAGCACCATGGCCAATGCCATATCCAGAATGCTGACACTGCCCACATTTTCGAGAAAACTTGATTTAAAAATATCCTGAAATGTCATACAATATACCCATCCTTCCTATATTCCTTTTCATTCAACAATAGCTGCGGCATGCCGCATATTTGGAAAATGCGGACGTATGCCTGCCCTCCAACTGAACGATATCCCGGATTACGGAGGGCAGAAACGCATCCCATTTCACTTCCAGAATCGCGGGCACATCTCCTGCCGGAATCGTGACAGCGGCCGGATTCAAAAAATCAGTGCCGTAAAGTCCGGTTCGGATATGATAGTCCAGCGTAACACGGACATTGCCGGGCGCATAGACAAAAGGTTCCCTTGTATAATCCACGATCGTCCTGGGGCGCAGTCTCTGAAACTTCATTTTACAATACAGTTCCTTCAGAAGCGGACTCCCGCTGTCCATCATCCATCTGCAGTAATTTTCCATGATCGACCGCACTTCATCTGCCGATACTCTCGCACTCTGCTTGTGTCCAAGCCCGCTGCGTTTGCTCTTTTTTTCCAGGTAGATCATGGAAGTATCTCCATTATAGTACCGCAGTCGGAACTTTTCCCTTCTGTCCACTCCGTCTATTTTCTCTCGGAGTGCCTTATCCTCAGGCGTGTCAAAATACAAGCTGCGGACTTCATATTTTCCGTCCGCCGCATAAGGATCAGTCTGCATGACCGCACGAAGGCGCTGCCGCAGTATTGCCATGTCCGATGCATTGATCTCATGCTTCCATTCATGTCGCCATGTCAATCTCTCTCACCTCTCTTCCAAATTCTGTCTGCATTCTACATGAGAAACCTTAAGCGAAACTTAGATCATCTTTAGAAAATATTTGAAAAAACTGTGACGTGAAATCCGGAGAAGTTTCCTATGGAACAAGAAAAGAGTTTCGCTTGCGAAACTCGCGCCTGCGGCGGTCGCACCGCGACATCTACCTTGTACGCCGCAGTGCGCATCCCCCGGAGTTTTTTTGTTCTATAGGGAAATTCAAAGAAGTTTCCTATAGAACAAAAAAACAGCCTGCCGCAAGTTGTCTGATGCCGTACACAGCAACAGCAGGCTTGCCTGAGACTGTCTTTTTCTCCTTACCGATATTTCCATATCTCTCAGATCCTGACGCAGAACATGATCCTCCTGTCCGTCGGATATTCTGCGTGAATTTCCCCCTTGCAGGCCGCGGCGATCGCCTGCGCGGCGGACAGCCCGATTCCATAGCCTCCGCTCTTCTGCGTTCTGGCGCTGTCCCCTCTGTAAAAACGGTCAAACAGCTTCTCCGGCTCATCTGCCGGAAGAGAATCACAATCATTTTCCACCTGCAGAAGCATCTGCCTGTCTCTTTTTTTCAGGAGGACAGAAATCTCCCCCCCAAAGGGAACAAATTTCACCGCATTATCCAGCAATATAGAAACCAGGCGCAGCATATTTTCACGATTTTGGCAGATCATCACATCCGGACTGATATCCGCTTCGATCATCACACCCTTCAACGCCGCCGACTCACAAAAAGAAGGCAGTATTTCCTCCAATATCTGCGTCATAGAACACTCGGATACAGGCAATTCACTGATTCCCTCATCCAGCCTCGCAAGCACCAGAAGATTCTGCATCAGTCCGCTGAGCCTATCCGTCTGCGCCTTGATATTTCGACTCCACTTGCTCTCCCCGCCATGAAGCTCCATGGCTTCCGTATTCGCCATGATGATCGCCAGAGGAGTCTTGATCTCGTGTCCAGCATCCGTCACAAATTGCTTCTGCCTTTCCAGATTCCGGGCAATGGGGAGAATTGCCTTCTTCGACAGCAGAACCACCAGCAACAGCATCCCGCCCCAGCCCAGGATTCCGATTCCCACCGAAAGCGCCAGCACGGTCAAAAGCCCCTGCTGCTGTGCGGAAATATCCAGAAACAACAGGATCTCCCCTCTTCCGTCATGCGTAGGTTTGCGCTGATATTGAAAATGAAACAGGCGTCCGGATTCTTTTCCCTCTCCATACACGTCCTTTGCATATGCTTCCGCCTCTTCTGCGGATACGGAAAAGATGCGGCTGATATCCGTATCCGTGATATTGCCCTCCCGGTCAAACCATACGCAAAACCATCTCGCGGACATGGCATTGTCTTCCGTGACAGGCGGACTAAAAAAATCACCAGGAATTCTTTTCGGCATAGCAGGAAACGGCAGGTTTCCCGGTTCCTGCCTGGGAGTCCCTGCCGCCTCCTGAGCCAGCATGCCAATCAGCCTGTCCGTCTGCCGCCCGTTCTGCCAGAAATTCAATAGATTGATCGCTCCAAGCATAATCAAAAGAAGTACGGAAACCGCTGCCATAGCCGTGATCACAAATTTTTTCTGAAGTGTTTTCTGCATCCTTTGCTCCTGTTTTTAATTGTATCCACTCAATTTCACACAGATAATTGACTTATACTTCCCTGCGTTATCATGGTCAGGTCTTCATTCGTATCCACCCAACTCCCTCACAGATACGGCTTAGGAGTTGTAGAAAAATAACTCCTTACTTTTATTCTTTCTCTTCCAGCGTATAGCCGATATTCCTCTTCACTTTGATCTCTACTTTATTACTGAGCTTTGCCAGACGTTTCCGCAGATAGGATATGTATACCCACACGGTTCCCACCTCTGCTTCCGTGTCATAGCCCCATACTTTCACAAGCAGAGCTTCCGACGAAAGATAACACCGCTGGTTCTGCATCAGGACCTCCATCATACGGTATTCCAGCTTCGGGAGCACGAATGACCGCCCGTTTCCGCTCAGTTCAAAGCTCTGCTGATTCAAAGATACGTCTCCGCAGGTCAGAATATCCGGCACAAATGCCTCCCTTCGCCGGAGCATCGCCCGCACCCTGGCCAGCAGTTCATCCATGGCAAAGGGCTTGGGCAGATAATCATCAGCACCCAGGTCCAATCCCTGAATCCGGTCCGCCACATCTCCCCTGGCAGTTAAAAGCAATATCGGTGTCCGACAGCCCTCCTTCCGAAGCTGTTTCAGCACTTCAAAGCCATTTTCCTTCGGCATCATAATATCCAGGATCATACCGTCATATTCGCCTGTCCTGGCATAATCAAGGGCTTCCTCCCCGTCATAGACCGCGTCCACAATGTAATTATGGTAAGTAAGAATATCCGTAACCGCCTCAGACATGCTCACCTCATCTTCCGCATACAGTAATTTCATAACCGTGACCTTTTAACCCATCAGAATCTCTTCCGCAATGTTCCGTGAGTGGTCTGAGATACGCTCCAGACATACAAGCGCATCCAGATACACAATTCCCGCATCCGTATTACATTCATTCCTGGCAAGACGCTTCATGTGCGCGGAACGAAGCTGGATCTCCAGATCATCGGCCTGGCTCTCCTTTTCAATGACCTTCAGAGCCTTCTCCTTGCTGTTTTCCGCAAATGCCTCTGCGGCGTAATGATAGCTTTCGAAGCAGACCTGTATCATTTCCTTCAGCTCTGCCGTGCCTTTTTCCGAAAAGGAAGCTTTTCGCTCCGCCAGTGTCTCGGCAAATTCGGAAATATTTTCACAATAGTCGCTGATTCGTTCCATATCCGATAATATCTGCAGCAGGCTTGCCACATGCTGGTGCTCCCTTTCATTCAAAGCCAATGAGCTAAGCTGAACGATATATCCGGTAATTCCGCTGCAAAGCTTGTCCACCGTATCCTCTTCCTCCCGGATTTCCTGGATCTCATGTTCGTCATTGGTGAACATGACCTCTTCCGCCCTTTTAGACGTCCTCGCCACAATATTGCCCATCCTGGCGATCTCGCTGACTACGGACTGCAGGGCGATCCCCGGTGTCTCCAGCATACGGGTATCCAAAAGCACTCTGCTTTCGTCGTTGTCCGCGCTGTCCTCTCTCTCCAGCTTCTTGGCCAGCTTAATGATCAGATCCGATGCCGGGAACAGAATCACCGTTGTTCCGATATTGAAGATCGTATGCACCGTACTGATCTCTGTCTGTGTGATCATACCGTTTCCTGCCGTCGGGAATACCACCTTGAACAGCACAATGGCGACAATACTGAACAGCACCGTACCGATGATATTGAAGAGAAGATGCATCACGGCCGCTGTCTTTGCCGTCTTTTTAGCTCCGATACTGGACATGATCGCTGTCACACAAGTACCGATATTCTGTCCCATGATAATATACACTGCCGCACTGAACGGAACCAGTCCGGCGGCGGAAAGACTCTGCAGGATACCAACCGAAGCGGATGAGCTCTGGATCACGGCGGTCACCACTGCTCCCGCTATGATTCCCAGGATCGGATTATGTCCCAGAGTCACAAAAATACTGCGAAATACTTCCGATTCCTGAAGCGGCGCCACAGAGGCCGACATCGTCGTGATTCCTACAAACAGCAGGCCAAACCCGATGATGATACTGGAAATATCCTTGGTGGAACGCCGGGTTCCTGTAAGCATCACAATCACACCCAGCATGATCGCGATAGGAGCCAGATTGCCCGGGCTCAAAAACTTGGCCCATTCCACACTGGATACCAGCCATCCGGTAACTGTCGTACCGATATTGGCGCCCATGATGACGCCCATTGCCTGATTCAGGCTCATGATTCCTGCATTGACAAAACCTACTACCATAACTGTGGTAGCAGATGAGCTCTGGATCACAGCCGTGATCAAAGCTCCCAGCAGTACACCAAAAAATTTATTTCTCGTCAAGGCCTCCAGCATGGCTTTCATCTTATTGCCGGCGGCATTTTCCAGTCCCTGAGCCATAATCTGCATGCCGTAAATGAACATGCCGAGTCCCCCGATGAAGGGGATGATAATGTTTACATAATCCATATGCTTTTTCCTCCCTCGTACATAACCAGTCGTTACAATTCGCCGCCCAACCGGCCGCGAATCGTAACATCTGTAACCACAATAACATTATCCCCGGCAAAAAGCAACTGTCTTTTATTTTTTCATCCGCGGCTCAAAGGTAACCGAAGCAAGATATCCAAATACCAGCGCCGCCGAGATTCCCACCGCGCTGGCTTTAAAACCTCCCTGGAAGATTCCCAGGAAGCCGCCCTTATCCACCGCTTCTTTTACCCCTTGCCACAGGACATTGCCGAAGCCCAGAAGCGGCACACTGGCCCCTGCTCCCGCGAAATCCTGAAAAGGCTTATAAATATTGCAGAATCCAAGGACCGCCCCGGCACACACCAGCAGCACCATGACACGGCCTGGCATCAGTTTTGTACGGTCCAGTAAGATCTGAACCAGAGCACAGATCAGACCTCCAATTAAAAATGCTTTTACATAATCCACTGTTTTTTCCTCCTTTGTTGTCAAAACAAAATCCCGCTAATTGCATCTGTTCAGTACACTCACAGATACGCTCGCCAACCCATTAATTCACATGCTCCAGCACAATTCCGTGGGCAATGCCCGGAACGCTTGCGCCTTCATTAAAGCTGACCGTAGACAGCAGAGCACCCGTAGGCACAAAAAGGACACGTTTCCACTCTCCCGATCTGATTTTGGGAAGAATATAGGAAGCCAGTGTCACAGCCGCGCAGCCGCAGCCGCTTCCTCCCGCATGGGTATCCTGAGTCTTCTGGTCAAAGATCACCATCCCGCAGTCCATATGCCTGACCCGGATGTCGTATCCCTTATCCTGCATCAGATCAAACAGGATATCCTGTCCTACATATCCCAGATCCCCTGTGATGATCCTGTCGTAATCGTCCACGGTTCGCCCAAAATCCTCCAGATTCCGGGTAATGGTATCCATGGCGGCCGGAGCCATACAGGCGCCCATATTCTGAGAATCCTTCAATCCATAATCTACGATCTTTCCCACCGTCACGCCGGAAATCCGCACATGGCTTTTCTCCGTCCCCACCAGAAAAGCCCCGCTCCCAGTCACCGTCCAATGCGCGGAAAGCGGCCTCTGGTTGGCATATCCAAGCGGAAAGCGGAATTCCTTTTCCGCACTCCCAAAATGGCTGGACGTGACCGCAAGCATCGAATCCCCGTAGCCTGCCGCCACGCTCATGGCGCTCAAGGCCAGCGCCTCCCCGGAAGTCGAGCAGGCACCGTACAGCCCGAACAGCGGAATCTGAAGCGATTCCACCCCATAGATGTGGCGATTCCCTGCCGCAGCAGGTCTCCGCCAAATAAGAACCGTACCTCCTCCGGCTTCACATGAGCTTTTCCCAGAGCCAGCACACAGGCCTCTTTCTGCATATTGCTCTCCGCTTCCTCCCAGGTCTTGGCCCCGAAGAGGTCATCCTGATTGGTCATGTCAAATAGTTTTCCAAGGGGACCCTCCGCTTCCTTACTGCCGACAACCGAACCGCTGCTGATAACATAAGGAGATACCGCGAAGCTGATACTCTGCGCCCCCTTCACCTGATTCCTTTTGTTTTCCAATTCCTGTCCCACACAAATTCCCCATTTCCAATCCGTTTTTATTGTATTCGCATTTGCAGCTGCCGTGAACAGTAACCGCATTTTACCAACGGATTCATTTTTGAAAAATAGTATAAGAAAATTTGTCGGAATTTATTCACGGTTCTGAATAATATCTTTTATTTTCCGGATACTATCCATGAGGTGAGAATATGGATAAAACACAAAAAATGAAACAGGAAAAACAATATGAGTCATATGTAAAGCAAAAAACGCCCGTACACAATATATGGCTGAATATGGGAAAAGCATTTGTCACGGGCGGAATCATCTGTACCGCAGGGCAGCTGATCTATAATTACTGTAAGCTGCGGGATTTTTCCAAGGATGCCTGCAGCGGCTGGACTTCCCTGACGCTGATTTTGCTCAGCATCATACTGACCGGTATGAATATCTACCCGAAAATTGCAAAATGGGGCGGCGCAGGCGCACTGGTTCCGATTACCGGCTTCGCGAATTCCGTGGCAGCTCCTGCAATCGAGTATAAAAAGGAAGGTCAGGTTTTCGGAATCGGGTGCAAAATCTTCACCATCGCAGGCCCGGTCATTTTGTACGGTATCTTTACCACCTGGGTGCTGGGATTCCTGTACTGGCTGTGGGGCATCATGTAGGGAACTGTATAGAAATCACCCGTATCTGCGAGGGTACTGCGCAGACACGCAGCCCTTAACATTCACAAGGGCAGGTATCCGGATCGATACCTGCCCTGATGCATTCACCAACGTTTCAAAAGGTAGATAAAGGCTCCCAAGCCGCGCCCAAGAGCCATGCTGAGTATAAAGGCCGCGCTGTAGCGCACGATCTTCAGTCTTCGGATAAAAATGGGAAATACATTGAGCACCTCCGCAAGAGCCATGGCCCAGCATCCCACAAAAATCCCGGCCAGAAGCCCGAAGACCGGGAGCAGGAACCCCAGGTACCCCATCTGTGGACGGAATACGGACAACAGATTTCCTGCCACGCCTCCCAGCGCTGCGCAGTCCTCGTAGATGAGGATCTTATCCGCCGTGTGCGTCCGGTCCGCAAAATCAGCGATCACTCCAAGCTCCACGATCAAGGCGAACAGCCCCCCGGCGATGACGACCCCCGAGCTAAGACCGATGACTCCCAGCAATATCTGCTTTGCCCACATCCAGCTCCGCCCCCTTTCTTGACGCATTTTCCACCAGAGTGGTCTGGATGTCATTCTCATAGACCCGCATCTGCACTTCAAGAGGGGTTGGGTCAACCGTAAACCTTCGTTTTCCAAAATGATTGAAAAATACCAAAATCCCGATGGTAATCCCGATGGAATAGCTCACTTCCATAATCGTAAATCCATCCGTTTTGGAACCCATCACGAATTCATACATCTGGGAAAACAGATCCGAGACCGACGCGTCATTATTAAATGCCATAATCGCGAACGCAGAACCCGCGAATGTAAGCATTGCCACAAATATACTTTTGATTACATGCACTGCTGCCCCGGACGTCTTCTGGTCTTCATAGGTAACGATGATATCCGTCTCTCCCATATTCTGGATATCCACTCCCGGATATTTTTCATGAATGCAGGCAATAATCTTCAATATGGAGACCACATAACGATGTCTGCCGTTTTCCGGGATCTTCAAGATCTTGAGGACATTCAGCTTGGGAATCATCGATTTGTTGCTGCATTCCAGCGTCAGGATATCCCCCAGAGTGACATCCGTTTTCGTGACCTCCACATCCCGCTCTCCTTTGACATAGACTGTCTCCTGATTAGCCGACATAATATTCTGCACCCGGCCTTCTGATCAGAGTCCCCGCGCTGCCGGCCACAGCCTCCGTATCGCCGTAATAATAGTAACAAATTCCGATCACCGCTGCTGCCAGCAGAATGCTCATCAGACATATCCTTATTTTTCTTCTTCCCGCTTCCATTACAGCCACCTGCCTTTTCTTTCAATATTTCGTATCTGCCCGGTACCCTCACAGATGCCTCCGCAATCCTGGCCTGAGCAGTTACAATCTTTCTTACCTGTTAGGATAGTATCTGATAATATCGATAAATTATACATATCATATAAGGATCTGTCACGAAATAATCTTTTATTTTGGCTTGTCTAAATCTGTATCAAAATAAAAAGTTATTTCATAACAGCGTCTAAGCAGTTGTATCAGTTATTTTCCTGCAATTCCTTACGATTCGAAACATCAGCAGTTCCCCTCCCGGCGCAGGGCTTCCATGATCCGCTTTTCCATCCGGGACACCTGCACCTGCGAGATGCCCAGCTTTTTTCCGACCACCGACTGAGTCTGATTTTGAAAATACCGCAGATAGATCAACTGTCTCTCCTCCTTGTCCAGTGTCGCAAGCAATTGCTGGAGCAGCATGTAATCCAGTATTTTCTCTTCCTGACGCTCTTTTTCCTCCAGCTTGTCCATCAGACGGATCTCGCTTCCCTCCTTCTGGTGGATTGGCTTATAGATTGATTCTACCTCCCCTCCTGCCTCCATCGCCTGGACAATTTCTTCCTTTTCCACATGCAGAACCCGGGAAAGTTCTTCAATCGTCGGTTCCCTTCCCAGCTTTGCGGTCATATCTTCTCTTGCCTGGAATAATTTATAGGACAGTTCCTTCAAAGAACGGCTCACCTTGATCATACCGTCATCCCGCAGGAATCTCTTGATCTCTCCGGATATCATGGGTACCGCATAGGTAGAGAATTTCACATCGTACGACAGGTCAAATTTATCGATTGCTTTCAGGAGCCCGATGCTGCCGATCTGGAACAGGTCTTCCGCATCCGTCCCCCTCCCGTAGAACCGCTTTACCACGCTCCAGATCAGCCCTACGTTTTCCTTCACAAGCTGCTCTCTTGCCTCTTTATCTCCTTCGTGAGATTTTTGTATCAGAGCGATTGTGTGGTCCATAGATCCCTTCCTTTTCCGATTGCTTTCTCCATCCTTACCGTCGTCCCCTTGCCTGGGGCAGATTCCACCTCCACCTTATCCATAAATGCCTCCATAAACGCGAATCCCATACCTGATCTATCCAACTCCGGCCGAGTCGTATACATGGGCATCATTGCCTGACTGATATCTTCAATTCCCTTCCCGGTATCCTTTACAGTCACGAAAAAAACATTTTTACGGATACGGCATTTGACCGCAATCTTATGTACCTCCTGGTCATAGCCATGGATAATGGAGTTCGTCACTGCCTCGGATACCGCCGTCTTCACATCAGATACCTCTTCCACCGTAGGGTTCAGCTGGGTCAGAAAAGAGGCAACGGCCACCCGTGCGAACCTTTCATTTGAAGAACAACTGTCAAATATCACTTCCATTTCATTTGTGTCTCTCATTTTTGCTCCTCCTCATATATCTGCATTATTTTTGTAACTCCTGACATCGTCAGAATCTTCCGAATCCTTGCGTTGGCGTGGACGCCCCATACTTCTCCGCCGATCAGATGCACCAGACGGTATCTTCCCATGACCGCCCCGATTCCCGAACTATCCATGAATTCCGTTTCCCCAAAATCAAAAATCACATATTTAATATGGCTGCGCTCAATAATGGCATCCGCCTCCTTCCTGATCTCCTCCGCCTGGTGATGGTCTACCTCCTTGGGAAGAAAAATCGTAAGGCAATTCTCTTCTACCTGATATTTCATGATTATACTCCTCCTCTAAATAGAACGAACAAAAAAGGACATGTATCCTCTACACATCCTTTTCTTTCGTATGACAGCGGTTCCTCCGCCGATTATATCCGCTCAGTACCCTCGCAGATACGGCCGCAATCCCATGAAAATTGACTTCGTCAATGGGGATTGCTCTTGCAGTCCATATGTTTTCGTACGGATAGCGCAGTAAATACGCTATCCCTTGCTGAGTCGTTACCGCCGATGTTCTATTCTTCCGTGTCCCCGTTGGCGGCTGCCGCAATGGACTCCAGATTGGTCTTCGCCTCTTCCGCGTTATCACTGCCGGGGAACAGTTCATTGACCCTTTTCAGATAGGCTGTCGCCGAATCAGGATCGCCGTTTCCCAGGCAGGCAAGCCCAAGACTTAACAGTGCCCCGCCATCATCATAAGATTCGTCCATCCTGACGACCTTGGAAAGACTCTCGATTGCAGTGTCATAATTGGCAACATTCAACGATGCGACACCGGAGTCATAATTCGTGCCGCAGGCCGCCGGATACACATCGGATGTCAGTTCATCATACCTCTCCTGACCGCTCTCCCCGAGTGCGTTCCGGTTGATCTCCAGCAGGGTGTCTGCTATGGTATCCTCCGAATAGCTTCCCGAATTGTACTGCTCGGTCGCGGTCATCAGTTTTTCATAGCTGTCTGCCGTAGCGGCCGCCGTCTGGACAGCCTCCTCGGAATCCGCGCTGTCTGCACGGTAGGTATCCAGCGTCCTTGTTACCGCGCTGAGCTGTGCTTCCAGCCCATTGATCCGTTCGCTGTACTCGAGAACCTCTTTATTCCGCTTATCTGCCTTTGATTCGTCCACCGCAGGCACAATCAGATACCAGACGATCGCCGCTCCGATCGCGGCGCCCAGCACGATATTCATCAGGGTAAACTTTCCTGCCAGTTCCTTCACCATCCGGTGCGCCGGCTGGATGATCGTCTCGTTCCCCAGGCTGTATTCTATCGTTTCCTTTTTTCTTTTTTTCTTTTTTGTCCCCTTATTCTCCGGTTTTTTCGCCTTTTTTCCACGAACCTGCGTCAGTTCCTGCATATAACGAAGTGTGATCTCATTGGTCGTGTCCAGCTTCCGTGCCTTCGCAAGAACCTGCTGCGCCTGCGCATATTGCTTCGTATGCAGATAAAGCAGGGCCAGCAGCTGATACGCTTTCAGAAACGTAGGATGTGACACTGTCACCTTTTTCAGCTGGATGATCGCCATGTCCTCCCCGTTCTGCTGGCAGTAGGCCAGGCACTGGTTATACCTTTTGATCGACTGGTTGATCACCTCCAGCGCCCTTGCCGAATGCTGGATATTCTGAAGGTAGGAATTGGCCAGGTTGTTCTTTGGACGGAGATTCTTACTGATAATCCACTCTACAAGTGCCTCCGCCACCTCACCTTGTCCATAATAGACCAGTCCCAGCAGGTTCCGGGCAGTGATGTTGTCCTTATTATATTGTAAACTCCGCCGAAGTGAGACGATCGCGCCAGACATATCCCGTATTCTGGCTTTCTTCAGGCCATCATTATACCAGTAATTCGACTGGCGGATGATTTTCTTCGTATAGTCCATCAAACCTCACCATTTTCTTTCCCTATCCTGTACTGAGCAGTTACCCCTGTCTTTTCTGATCCATCACCTGCTTGAGCAGGTCGGACATGTCTGTCAGATCTTCCTGATAAACAGCATCTTCTATATCCTCAACTTCCAGGCTCGGTTTGAATTTCTTCAGTTCTTCTTCATAATTTAACACTTTCAATCCTCCAATACGGTAACTAACGCAAGGCACCGTAAATAGTAACCTCACAGATACTCCAATTCTTTCAGCATGCCCGCCAGATAGAGAGAACCGAGACAGTAGATTGTCCGGCCTTCCTGGTGCTCCCTCACATAACGCAGTGCCTCCCGGGGCGATTCCCTGACCACCACCGGCCGGTCCGTATATCCGGCAAATACTTCCGCAAGCTTCTCTGCCGCTTCCGCCCTGCTGTCCTCAATCCGGGTCACAACATAGTAATCCGCATTCAGCTCCCGGCAAAGCCAGGCTGCCATCTCTTCGTAATCCTTCTCCCGCACTGCGGAAAACAGAATCGCCATTCTGTGCGGCCCGCGTGCCTTCACACTCTCTGTGAACCGATGCACGGCATTGATGTTATGCGCCCCGTCGATATAAATATCTGGCAGGATCTCCTCCATACGCCCCTCCCATGTAATCCGGGCAAGCGCTTCCTTCCACAGCTTCGGATGCCCCCCGCCCCCGAACAGGCATCTCATCACCTCCATGGCAAGCAAAGCATTCTCCGCCTGATAGGTGCCTGTATTGTGAAGTTTCCATGCCGTATTTCCATAATACGCATTTGTACAGGAAAATGCAATATTTTTATTTTCAATTCTAAGATTTTCGAACGCATTTTTCCCGATTTTCTTACAGTAAATCCCAAGCTTCCCGGCCGCGCTTTCAATTACCCTGTCGGATGCTTCCTCTCCTTCGGAATAAAATACCGGTACCCCCTTCTTTAAGATACCGGCCTTTTCCGCCGCGATTTTCTCCAACGTATCTCCCAGGATCTCCCTGTGATCCAGTCCAATGGACGTGATAGCCGTGCAGACCGGCCGCTCTATGGCATTGGTCGCATCCAGGCGTCCGCCGAGCCCGGTCTCCAGCACCGCATACTCCACGCCTGCTTCGGCAAAGGCAGTGACAGCCATGCCGAACAATATCTCAAAAAAAGTGGGATGAGGAAAGCCCCGGCATTCCATCTCCCTGACCTTCTCCATCACCCTTTCAAATACTCTCAGAAAATCTTCATCTGTGATCTGCTCTCCGTCAATCCGGATCCGCTCATTCATTTTGACCAGATGGGGGGATACAAAGAGGCCGGCGGATCTTCCCTCCGACCTCAGCATCGCATCCAGATACACACACACAGAGCCTTTTCCGTTGGTTCCCGCCACATGGATCACCTTCAGATCTTTTTCCGGATTTCCCAAAAAGCTTAAGAACTGTTTTGTATGCTTCAAAGAATTTTTTTTCGTAAATTTTGGAATATTCAGTATATAATCTGCCGCTTCTTCGTAAGTCATATGCATCCCTCAATAAAAATCCTATTCTCCCTCATCATTTCCGATAAATGCATTCCGTCCGGTCTTCACCGTAGACGTATTTCTGGGAAGGGTTACCAGACGCCCGTCCCTGTATTTATATTCCTTGGAAGTGCGGAAAATGGTATTGCTGGAACCTACCTGGGCAGCCATAACGATATCTTCCTCCTCCAGAACCGATTCTTTCAGATCAATTCTTGTATTATTCAGGAACATGCTGTTCTGCTTCTCACCGTTGATATAGATCTTGCTCTGCTTCGTAAAATTCTCTCCGTACACGCTGTATGTGCCGTCCAGCTGTTCCACCAGGTCGGTGATTACCGTGTCCTTGACACCCATTACCATATGGCCGGACGTGATCGGCTTTCCACGCTCCTCATATACATACTGCTTTCCATACAGGATATCATACTGCAGCAGCTCCAGGTCTGCCAGATAATTCTTGGTCTGGCGGCGCTGCTGATGATAGTTGAATACTGTACCGGAATGAATGTCCAGGCGGTCCAGCACCTCCGCCATGATCTGGTATGAAGCATAGTTCCCGTCTTTCTTTTTCAGGCCGATATTGTCCCAGATCACATAATTGGTATTATACAGATACCGGCTTTTCAGATCCTTTGCCTGCAGGTCCATGGTAGGAAGATGGTCTCCATAGAACACAATGACCGAGGGTTCTCCCCGCTCCTCGATTGCCTTCACCAGGTCTCCCGCAAATTTGTCCATCTCATATACTTCATTGACATAGTATTCCCAGGCATTGCGCCTGCCTTCGTCCTCCGGGCCGCTGACCTCAATCTCCGGATTCTCGATCATCTTTACCGTAGGATAATCTCCATGGCCCTGGACACTGATCGTAAATACAAAGTCCTGTCCTTCCGTTGTATCCATGGAATCCAGAATATTGGGAATCAGAATATCATCCGTCGCCCATCCCTTCGGGGTGGTCCGCAGGATATTCATGAACTCCTTGCTGGTATAATGATCAAATCCCATATGGTTAAACACCTGGGCTCTGCTGTAAAAGTTTCCGCCGTTGTTATGCAGCGCCTCCGCCCCATATCCCAGGTTCTTCAGAGCAACTGCCGCACTCTCTACAAGCTTTGTCTTTGCATAGGTCTTATAAGGGTATTCTCCGGGGCCGAAGAAACGCATGCTCATACCGGTCAGCACCTCAAACTCCGTGTTGGCCGTACCCGCGCCTACCGACGGCACCTTAAAATACCCGCTGGAATATTCCTCGTACATTTTACGAAGGTTCGGAATGGGATCCTCAGAGAACTGCAGCCACTCCACTTCCGTCGGGTCAAAATAAGATTCCAGCTGCACGAACAGGATATTCGGCAGTTCTTCCTCGCTTGGCCCGGAGGCACTTTCCACGATCTTCCCGTTCTTGCTGATTGCCTGCATGGTCTCTTCTCCATACCCGGCCGGCTCGGATATCCCGGTCTTAAAAATGCTCGCCGTAAAGCAGTAAGGGAAACCATAATCTTCATATGCAAATGCAATATTTCCAAAATAATTCGAGATAACTCTCCGATCAATCGCCAGGTCGGTCAGTACAATATAGAGCATGATCCAGAACCCCACCCCGAAAAGGGCAATGATCCGGTGCATTTTTCCGGTAAACTGTCCACCCCTCCGCCACATGGATACGACCCACAGGATCACGGCGCCGATCCCTACAATCAGCATGGTCAGCTCAAACGCAGTAAAATAATTGCCGGTCAGAGAAAGCGCATCCGAAAGCACTTTCAGATCCTGGGCATTGAAGGGTGTCACACGCTTGAGCAAAAGCCACCCGTTGCACGCCCCCAGGAACAGCCAGAAGACGCTGAGCAGGATTCGCGCGAACATCCGCCGCCTTACCAGATATACGACCGAAAAGGTAGCAAAGATCAAAAAGGAATTGAACAGGAACACCTTGGGCGTCCCCGTCAGATAATCCCATGCCTGAAATAAGGAATGCCTGGATATGGCTTCCACAAAAAAGTTCAATATACATGCCAGTAAAAAATGGAATACAAGAGAGAGCCGGTTCATAAACCGATAGACCGGCGCCATCTTTTTCGAGAACTTGCTGTTGCGGCGTTCCTCCAGAATCCTTGCCCGGCGTTCCCGCCTTGCGATCCAGTATGCCTTGATATCTTCTATCTTTAAATTTTTTATTTTGTGAAAGAAGCCCCTGAAGTCTGGCTTCCTGATCTGAACCTTCTTCATCCTAAACTTTCTCCATGTACTGCGTATGGTCACTTCTCCCCTTTTCCGGGAGTGTTCTTTTCAGGAGCACTCCCATACCTGTCCGGCGCCTTCACAGATGTGTCCCTTTACGCTTTCTTCAGTCCTGCCATACGCTCTTTTACCTGTTCCAGCATCTGTGTATATCTCTCCAGCTTTTCCTTTTCCTCCTGCACCTTCTTCTCCGGTGCCTTGCTCAGGAACTTTTCATTGGAGAGCATTCCCTTTGCTCTTGCGATCTCCTTTGTCAGTTTTTCTTCCTCTTTTGTCAGCCGTTCCAGTTCTTGCTCAACGTCGACCAGATCCTCCAGCGGCAGATAGACCGTTGCCCCGGGAACCACGATCGATACCGCATCCTCCGCGACTTCTTTCTTTTCATAATGCAGGATGATATCATTTGCCAGCATCAGCGGCTTCGCGGATTCCTTGAATGCCTCCAGCCCGCTTAGCAGATTCCGGTCCTGGCTGATAATAAATACTTTGGTCCTGCGGTTATTGGGTACGTTCATCTCCGCACGCATGTTGCGGATGCCCCGGGTAATATCCTTCACACGGTTCATCATCTCTTCCACGATCGGGAACTCCCACTCCTCCCGATATACCGGCCAGGAAGAGATCATCAAAGCTTCCTCCTCCGGCACGAGTGCACCGTAGATTTCCTCCGTAATAAACGGCATGAACGGATGCAGGAGCTTTAATGCCTGCCCCAATACGGTTTTTAAAGTCCACAGGACGCACTTCGCGGACTGGGAATTCTCTTCCGCATGATAGATCCGGTATTTTGCCAGCTCCACATACCAGTCGCAGAACTCATCCCAGATAAAATCATACACCTTCTGGACAGCAATCCCCAGCTCATACTTGTCCATGTTCTCTGTCACATCCTTTGCCAGCCGGTTGACCTTCGCCAGGATCCATCTGTCCGCAGGCTTCAGAAGGAAGTCTTCGGGCTCTTCAACGACATTTTCTTTCATATTCATAAGGATGAACCGTGACGCGTTCCACACCTTATTGGCAAAATTCCGGCTCGCCTCCACCCTCTCATGTGAGAACCGCATATCATTTCCGGGCGCGTTTCCTGTCACCAGTGTCAGACGCAGCGCATCCGCCCCGTACTGGTCAATGATCTCCAACGGATCGATTCCATTTCCCAGAGACTTGCTCATCTTGCGTCCCAGAGAATCCCGCACAAGACCGTGAATCAGTACGGTGTGGAACGGGGACTTTCCGGTGTGCTCCAGCCCGGAGAATACCATACGGATCACCCAGAAGAAAATGATGTCATACCCCGTTACCAGCACATCCGTGGGATAGAAGTAATCCAGATCCTCCGTCTTCTCCGGCCAGCCGAGGGTCGAGAACGGCCACAGCGCCGAGCTGAACCAGGTATCCAGCGTATCCTCGTCCTGAGTAAAATGGGTATGGCCGCAATGCGGGCACTTCTCAGGCGCTTCTCTTGCCACTACAAATTCTCCGCATTCGTCACAGTAGTACGCAGGAATCCGATGTCCCCACCAGATCTGACGTGAGATACACCAGTCCTTAATATTTTCCAGCCAGTGCAGATAAATCTTATTGAACCGCTCCGGCACAAATTTCAGTTCTCCCGTGTGCAGCGCCTCAATGGCGGGCTTTGCCAGCTCCTCCATCTTCACAAACCACTGCTGCTTGATCAGCGGCTCTACCGTGGTGCCGCAGCGGTCATGGGTTCCTACATTATGAGAATGTGGCTCGATCTTCACCAGATATCCTTGCTCCTCCAGATCCTTTACGATGGCCTTTCTGGCCTCATAGCGCTCCATTCCCGCATACTTGCCGCCATGCTCGTTTATGGTAGCGTCGTCGTTCATGATGTTGATCTCTTCCAGATTGTGGCGCTTTCCGACCTCAAAGTCGTTGGGGTCATGGGCAGGCGTGATCTTCACGGCCCCGGTCCCGAACTCCTTGTCTACATAAAAATCTGCCACAACCGGGATCTCCCTGTTTACCAGCGGAAGCAGAACCTTTTTCCCTACAATGTCCTTGTAACGTTCGTCCTCCGGATGTACGGCGATCGCCGTATCACCCAACATGGTCTCCGGGCGGGTGGTCGCGATCTCCAGATAATCCTCCGTCCCGATGATGGGATACCTGATATGCCAGAAATGTCCGCCCTGCTCCTCGTGCTCCACCTCGGCGTCGGACAAAGAAGTCTTGCATACCGGACACCAGTTGATGATGCGGGAGCCTTTATAAATATATCCCTTTTCGTATAATTTGATAAAGACTTCCTCTACGGCCTTAGAACATCCCTCGTCCATCGTAAAGCGCTCCCTGTCCCAGTCACAGGAAATCCCCATCTTCTTCAACTGGTTCTCAATGGTTCCGGCATATTCCTCTTTCCACTGCCAGGTACGCTCCAAAAAGCCCTCCCGGCCCAGCTCCTTTTTATCGATGCCTTCCTCTTTTAACTGGTTCGTTACCTTTACTTCCGTGGAGATCGCCGCATGATCCGTTCCCGGCACCCACAGGGCATTGTAGCCCTCCATCCTCTTATACCGAATCAGGATATCCTGCAGCGTATTGTCCAGAGCATGCCCCATATGAAGCTTTCCGGTGATATTCGGAGGCGGCATCACCGTGGTAAACGGCTTTTTGTCGCGATCCACCTCTGCGTGAAAATACCGATTCTCACACCACTTCTCATACAGTTTTTCCTCAATTTCCTTCGGATTATACGTTTTTGCCAGTTCTTTGCCCATGATCTTCCTCCTCGTTTTCGTATGGATAGCGCAGTAAATGCGCTGTCCTGTGCTGAGCAGTTACGTTTTCGGTTCGGTACTTCACGGTTTTTTCACATTTTTTGTATAAAAAAACACCCCTTACAATGTAAAGGGCGAATTCTTCTCCGCGGTACCACCTTAATTCCTATACTTATGATGTGACACAGGAAAAGTGTGCGTCTCGACGCACACTTGCGCCGAAGCGAGGCTGCAATAGCAGCCATTTTCCTTATGCGCGTAGTGCGCATCCCCCGGAGGGTTTTTATTCTATAGGAAAATTCGGAGAAGTTCCTTATAAAATAAAAAATACACGGTCCGCACCGCGCTTCATGCCGCCCATAACATAACTCTTGGTTCTGTAACGTAAACCGCCACGGGATGTCTTACATATGTCCGCTATAAATATTCGGCAGTCCACACCATAAAAGATTACTGTGGACAGTAACATAAAAAGTTCGGACATCCGGTTCAAAAGCCACGTTCCATGATCCTGTTGCCCGGACCGCCTTTCAGCCTATAAGCGTTCCTCTCTGTGGGAAGTGATCATGTACTCCTCTTTCTCAACACCTTTAATTTTTACAAAATTGTTAACTTCAAATGAACTAAACAATATCATAGCTTTCAAAAGCCTTTTTGTCAAGATGTTTCGGAAATCTTAAGGTAGTCTTTACATCTGATTCATCGCATGGATCATCTCCACAATGGAATACCCATAGTTCTCTGCCGTTGCCCATCCCTGGCCTTCGGGATTTTCCTTCTGCCCAAGCCATTCCACATAGGGCGCGCACCCCTTCATGACATATTCATACCGGTCATCCACGCATTCCTGTGCCAGGGCATCCACCGTGGCATATGCCTTCAGGTGCTGGATCTGTGCCCGGATTCCGGTGCGGACATCCGGATAAGAATTCCCCGGTACTCCCCCTCCCGTAGTTCCAAGCCCGGCAAAATTGAACTGCTCCACAGATGCGTCCCCCCCATACTGCAGAAAGCCTGTCTCTTTCATCGTCTGGACAAATGCCACCTCCGGCCGCACCCCTTCCGCCGATGCCTCATCAAAGTACATCTGGCAGAAAGCTTCTATGGAATCTGCCCCGCCCTTTGAGAGCTGCTCTGCCGGATAGGGAACATTGCCGGATTGAAAATAGGAGATCATCTGCTCCACCGTCACGATGCTTTTTCCCATGATCGGATACTGACCATCCGCAATCACTTCCTCCGCCGCTGCTGTCGGAGCGGCCTTGTTGGAATCTGCCGCCCCGGAACTTTCTTTCGTAGCCCCGGCCATTGTTTTTGCAGAGGCATTGCTGTCCGACTCTTGTGCTGCCGCCCAGTTCTCAGCCTCCGCCTGTTCTATTTTCTTTTCTTTGTTCTGGCTCTTTGCCCCCGTCTTCGCTCCCAGGATACTGAGACTTACAACCAGCGCAATGGCCAGTCCCACTTCAAGCCAGATCATTTTTGCTTTCTGATTCATGCTTTCATAACTCTCCCAGATCATATTCCGCTATATCCTATCAATATGCCGCATTCCTCTCCCGTATACCTGAAATCTCATGGAATCCGGATCTCCACCTCCGTCCCTTCTCCCGGCGTGCTGCTGTATTTCAGGCCGTATCCTTTCCCGTACATAAGCTGCAGGCGCCGATGCGTATTATACACCGCAATATTCGTTCCCGAGCTTCCTGGTGCGATCTTCTTTTCCGCAAGAATATTCTCCAGCACCTCCGGCTGGATTCCCACTCCGTCATCTGAGATCAGGATCACGATTCCTTTTTCGTCCTCCCAACCGGTCAGGACGATCGTACCTTCTTTTTCTTCCTTTTCCATGATGCCGTGGAGAATACTGTTTTCCACCACGGGCTGGAAGGTCAGCTTCGGGATCGGACGTTCCATCAGGCTGTCCGGCATGTCCGCGATAAAGTCGATGTTATCGGCAAACCGCATATTCAAAAGCTCCACATAGATCGAGACATGCTCCAGTTCATCCTGGATGGTGCTTAAGGACTGCTTCCGGCTCAGCGTCAGCTTATAGAACCGCGACAGCTTCTGGATCGCGATGGTAACCTCTAGGGAGCGCCCCTGCTGAGAAAGCCAGTTGATCATATCCATGGTATTATACAGAAAATGCGGATTCATCTGCGCCTGCAGGGAATTGAATTCGGCAATCCGGAGATCCTCCGCCGCTTTCGCCTGTTCCTCCACCAGGTCATGGATCATGCGGGTCATATAATTATAAGAATCTACCAGTTCCCCGATCTCATCCTGCGCATCCGGGGCCGGCAGCGCCGCCGGTAGCCCCAGCCGGCATTTCGACATCTGGTCAATGACCGCGGAAAGGCGGTTCGTCAGAGAACGGGAAAGCAGAGTCGCGATCATAAAGCACGCTATGATGCACCCCAGATAGACCAGCCCGAACAGGCCGATAAAAATACGGCTTTTCCGCAGCAGCGGCTCGGACGGGATGGCCACGACCATATACCAGTCCGTGTTCCGGATACGGTTAAAGCCTGCGTACACATCTTCACCCAGGATATTTTTGGTAATGAAATTATTGGAAGACATGACCGATTCCTGTACCGTCTCATAGCTGAAATGATACGTTCCGGACAACGCGAGATCCGTCGTGGCCACCATGCTGTCACGGTTGTTGATGATATAGGCGACACTGCTGTTCGAAGTCAGATGATCTTTCAGCAGTTCATCCAGCTTTTCCTGTGAAAAATAGATCGCAAGATAAAATATGGTCCATTTCCCTTCATATATCATACGTCCCCTCGTAATATACGCCAGATTTCCATATGCGTTCTTCTCATAACTGCCAAGATAAAAGGCCGGACAGAACAGCCTGGCCGTGGACGGTTCTCCCGCGAAGATCCCGTACCAGTAGGTCCTGCGCACAAGATCCATGGGCGCGGCCACCTCTTCCAGAGCATGATCCGTAAAAAGCGGATCCGTGCCCGGAATATCCAGATATAAACGGATATCCCCGATCAGCTCGTCTTCCGACAGTTCCTGTACTTCCTTTTGAAAATCCCGCGCTTCTTCGGAAGCCGCGAGTATTTCCAGATCTTCCGCTCGTGCCGGACTGACCAGACTGCCGTAAAATTCATGCTCCGTAAGCTGGTCATGGACAGACAGGATATTCTCGACCGTCTTCTCGATCAGAGGCGCGGTCTGAATAGCAGCTTCTTGTTCCTGCCGCACGGTATCCGCGACAATCATATCATAAAGCTGCGCAAAGAAGATCACCGGAATCGCGACCATGGGGATGGATACAATGACAAGATGTGTGATCGTCAGCTTTGTTTGAAGGCGCAGATTCCTGTAAAAAAGCCTCATTTTGTGAACAAATGAACTCATTACGATTTCTCCCTGATGCCGGCAGTCATCCGAGCATCTTCTCCCTGTATTTTGACGGAGTCAGCCCCGTAAATTTCTTAAAACTTTTACTGAAATAATTTCCATTACTGTACCCGACCTTCGCGGAAATATCCGTGATCTGGTTCCGGGCGTCCTCGAGCAGGCCCATTGCCTTTTCCATACGGTATTCCGTCAGATACTGATTCAATGTCTGACCAGTCTGGTTTTTAAAATAGGTGCAAACATAGGACGCAGACAGATGTACATAATCGCTGATCTCCTTGATGGACAGCAGGTCACTGCCATAGTGCTTCGCGATGTAATCCTTGATCATAAAGATCACATTGTCCTCCGGAACATTCGAATCCAGGCGTTCGAACATCAGCCGGGTACGCCGGACCAGGTTCTCGTGCAGTTCTTCATAGGTAAAACAATTTTCCAGATATTCGATCACGCTTTCGCTGGAATCCGTGCCTGTGGAATCTACAGACAGCTTCCACTTCTGCCTACAGTCATTTAACGCATTGAAGAGCCTGTAGTAGGCATCCTTGATCTGGTTCGGCAGCAGGCCGTGATTCTTATGATATTTCTCATGCAGGCCTTCCAGAAAAAGGAGGCTTCTGTCCAGGTCCTTTGCTTCCAGTGCTTCAGCAAATGTTCTGGCAACATCCTCAAGCTCCGCGCTGCCCTCGGAAACGAAGGGAAACGAACTTACCTCATCCGATCGAAGCACAGTGCCGGATGGGAAGAAAAAGCTGCTCTGTATGGTGACCACAGCAGACGCATAGGAAGCATATACCCTTGTGATTCCATGGACCATATCTCCCCGGCTGATCACAAAGAAGCCAAAGGGCCGGAACTGTTCTCTGAAAAAGAGATCAAGTGAAGAAAGCGCCGCGGCAGACGGCGTACTTTCCTCGCCGATCACATGGAACACATGATAGACCGCATGCATCCGGATATAGACTGATTTCAGATGCATATTTTTCAGGAAGCCTTTCAGATTATTCCGGATTCCCTTAATCAGAACCGAGATTGGCTCATCTGTCTGCAGTTTTACAATATAAGTGACAAAGCTGCTATCAGGTGTCAGACGAAGGGAAAGCTCCTTTGTCAGCGCTTCGATCTGTTCGCTGTTGTCCTTATACGGCTTTGTCAGAAGGAGCGCCAGGTTTGACGCCGTCTCCTGAGAAAGCAGATCTTCATTCCTGCGGGAACGCAATACCTGCCGACGGCGGCTGATCGCTTCCACCACGGTTGCCCTGACTTCCTCCGGATTCAGCGGCTTTTCTACATAATCAATCGCTTTCAGCTTGATCGCGGCTTTCAGGTATTCCTTATCCGAATACCCGCTCATAAAAATGAAGCTGGTGTCAGGCAGCAGCTCCGTCAGCTTTTCTACCAGTTCGATCCCATTCATCCTTGGCATACGGATATCGGACAAAATGATATCCGGCTCATGTAATTTCGCGATATGCAGCGCGCGGATCCCGTCATCTGCCTGAAAGATCTGATGAATGCCCAGGCTTTCCCAGTCAATCGCAGAAGCCAGCCCCTCCCTTGTCAACAACTCATCATCAGCAATTAACAGTTTCATCTATTCCCGTCTCCTTTGTATCATCAATCCTGCCCGTCCGGCCCGAGGCTCTGCCATACATTTCTGTCGGCCAAACTACCTCTATCATAACAAATAGTCTTTTAAAATGCCATAAAAAAAATTTACCCTTAATCGAAAAAATTTGCTGTTTCATGTAAAAAGGCAGACTGCTACAATAAAATCATACGGAAAAACTTCCATAAACAGTTTTGCCGCATACTACGGTATCAAAAAGAAGGAGGGTAAAGCAGGTGTCAGATTATGTTTTGGAATTAAAAGGGATTACGAAAATCTTTCCTGGCGTAAAGGCATTGAACAACGTGCAGTTTCAGTTGAAAAAGGGCGAAGTTCACGCGCTGATGGGCGAAAATGGCGCCGGGAAATCTACGTTTATAAAAGTAATTACCGGTGTTCATAAAGCGGAAGAAGGCGAGATGTTCTTAGACGGGCAGAAAGTAGATTTCAAAGGTCCCAGGGATGCGCAGGCAGCAGGAATCGCAGCCGTATACCAGCATCCTACATCGTATCCGGATCTGAGCGTAGCGGAGAACATCTTCATGGGCCATGAGATCATAAAAAACGGGATGATCCAATGGAAGAAGATGAATGAAGAGGCTACCAAACTGCTGGAGCAACTAAACGCGGATTTCAAGTCCACGGACGAGATGGGGGCCCTGAGTGTCGCGCAGCAGCAGATGGTAGAGATCGCGAAGGCGCTTTCAACCAACGCGAGAATCATCATTTTGGATGAGCCTACGGCCGCACTGACCAAGAACGAATCGGAAGAACTTTATCGGATCGTCGATAAACTGAGAGACGACGGAGTATCTATTATTTTTATATCCCATCGTTTTGAAGACATGTACCGGCTGGCAACCAGAATCACGGTATTCCGGGATTCTCAGTATATCGGTACATACAACGTGGACGGAATTACAAACGCGGATCTGATCAAGGCCATGGTAGGCCGCGAGATCAAGGATCTGTTCCCGAAGCCGGAGGTCAAGATCGGCGCGGAAATGCTTAAGGTTGAAGGGCTTTCCCGAATGGGCTTCTATAAAAACGTATCCTTCGCCGTACATGCGGGCGAGATCGTAGGTCTGACCGGCCTGGTCGGCGCCGGACGTACGGAAGTGGTGGAAAGCGTATGCGGAATCACAAAGCCGGATGAAGGAAAAGTCTACCTGGAGGGAAAGCCGGTACAGATCAAACAGCCTTCCGATGCCATGAAGCTGGGAATTATCCTGCTCCCGGAAGACCGCCAGAAGGAAGGTCTGATCATGAGCTGGGGGCTGGGACAAAATGTCGTACTCCCGACCATGGGTAAATACGCGAAGAGCGGATTCAACGATGTGAAGAAAGAACGCGAGATTTCCAAGGAACTTCTGGAAGAGGTCGATACCAAGGCAGTGACCATTTTCGATCCGGCTTCCTCTCTTTCCGGCGGAAACCAGCAAAAGGTCGTTGTTGCCAAAGCATTGGGACAGGAAATGAAGGTCGTGATCATGGACGAGCCCACCAAGGGCGTGGATGTCGGCGCAAAAGCGGAGATCTACCAGATCATGGGCGATCTGGCGAAGCAGGGATATGCGATTATCCTCATTTCCTCCGAGATGCCGGAGATCCTGGGGATGAGCGACAGAATCATCGTCATGTGCAACGGAAAAGTAACCGGTGAACTGAGCAGAGGCGAAGCAACACAGGAAGGCATCCTGGAACTCGCCATGGAAAAATCTAAATAAGGGGGAGCAGGGAAGATGAAAGAAAATAAATCCATCATAAAAAAGATTACTGATTCCCGCGAAGCGAGTCTGTTAATTGTATTGATCGTCCTGTGTGTAGTGATTTCGTTGCGGAGTCCTTCCTTCATGACATTGAAATCTATTTCAGATATGCTGAAGAACAATGCGGTCATCATGATCATGACCCTGGGAATGCTGGGAGTGCTGCTGATCGGCGGAATCGATATTTCCATCGCTTCCACACTGGCTTTGTCCGGCATGTCGGCAGGTATGCTGATGAAATACGGCATCGTAGAGAATACCTTCCTTCTATTCCTGATCGCGATCGGAATCGGCGCCCTGTGCGGACTGCTGATCGGACTGATCATTTCAAAAGGAAAGGTACTTCCGATCATCGCGACAATGGGCTTTATGTACATATACCGAGGGCTTGCCTACATCATTGCCAACAGCCAGTGGGCAAGCGCGGAAAATCTGGGAACCTTTAAGGATTTCGCGCTTGGGAGCGTGCTTGGAATCAATAACGTGATCATCGTCATGGTGATCTGCTATATCATTTTCTTCATCGTGATGAAATGGACAAAGATCGGAAGAATGGTCTATGCTGTCGGCAGCAACCGTGAGGCGGCCCAGATCTCCGGTATCAATACCGATAATGTAGAACTCATGGTCTACACCGTAATGGGTATTCTGGCCGGACTCTGCGGGGCACTTGCAGTTTCCATTTATTCCTCCGCGCAGCCGAATATGCTGTATGGCAGAGAGATGGATGTCATCGCTGCCTGCGTGATCGGGGGTGTCAGCATGACAGGCGGACGCGGAAGCGTAGCCGGAGCACTCTTGGGCTCACTGATCCTCGCAATTATCGCGAAAGCGCTTCCTCTGGTAGGAATCGAAGCGATCGCGCAGAACACGGTTAAGGGTGTGATCATACTGGTCGTGATCATACTGAATGTCATTACACAGCGGGTAATGGATAAGAACAATCTGAAAGGAAGGGAGATGTAACTATGGCAGGAAAATCCGGAAGAACGATTACCAACGTACCAGAAAAATCTCTGAAAAAGACATTATTCTGCTGGGAAGGCATGTTAGTAGTATTGTTTATCTTGATCAACATATTTTGTTCCATTATCTCCCAAAGCTATCAGTTTCAGAATGTTTTGAGAGAAATGCCAAGGTATCTGACAGAAATGTTTCTGTTGTTCCCAATGGCATTCATACTGGTACTCGGCGAAATTGATATTTCCGTAGGTGCTACGGTCTGCCTGGCAGCCACAATGACCTGCATGGCATCGAATAAGGGCCTGCCCTTCATAGCCGTAGTTCTGGTAGCATTGTTAGTCGGTACGATATGCGGCATGATCAACGGACTGATCCTGACGAGATTCCAGGAACTTCCTCCAATGATCGTCACACTTGGAACACAGATCGTATTCCGCGGGATCGCGGAGATCGCGCTGGGAAGCGGGGGATCCATTTCTCTGTCGAACGTAGACGGTTTCCGCATGATCGCCGGAAAGGTCGGGATCATACCTTATATCTTTTTTATTGTCATCATCATGGCCGTACTCTTCAGTGTCGTACTGGCTAAAACAACCTTCGGACGGAGCGTATATGCCATCGGCTCCAACAGGCTGGCGGCATATTACTCCGGCATCCATGTACAGACCATCCGGCTGATCATCTATACCGTGATGGGTTTCATGGCAGGACTTGCGGCATTGTTCCTGACTTCCGTTCTCTACGGTGCGAACACCACCACCGGAAACGGATTTGAGATGGACGCGATCGCAATGGCAGTATTCGGTGGTATCTCCACCTCAGGCGGAAAAGGAAGGCTGATCGGCGGTATCATTTCCGGCTTTACCATTATCTGCCTGCGTATCGGTCTTGGACAGATCAACATGAACCCGCAGCTGATTCTCATCATCCTGGGTATCCTGCTGATCCTGGCGGTACTGCTTCCAAACATCTCAGCAAGGCTGAATGTGAAAAAGAAAGCATAAAAATTATGGTTGATTTTGCAAAATATTGATTTTATTATCACTCATTTCATGGTACCAAGTGTCTTGGTTTCAGGGCACTTTGTATAAAAAAATTAAATTCCAGGGAGGAAATAAGCATGAAGAAAAAAGTAATCAGCGCTTTATTGTGCACAGCTATGATCGCTACTATGGTAGCAGGATGCGGCAGCGGAAACAGTGACGGCGGAAGCAGCGACAGCGGCAACAGCGGCAGCAGTTCATCTTCCGGCGATGATCAGTCTTCGGATGAGGATGCCGGCGGAGAAGGCGGCGGCAGCGGAACCTACGCGATCGTAACAAAGGCTGCCGGAAACCCATTCAATGAGAAGACAGCAGAAGGCTTCCAGGAAGTAATCGAAGCAGCAGGCGGCACGGCGATTGTGAAGCACCCGGAAGCAGCGACCGCAGACGCGCAGGTTTCTGTTATCCAGTCCCTGATCTCCCAGGGTGTTGACTCCATCTGTATCGCGGCAAACGACGAGAACGCTCTGCAGGCAGCATTGGAAGAAGCGATGGATGCTGGCATCAAAGTATGCTGTGAAGATTCCAAGACAAATCCGGACAGCCGCCAGGTATTCGTAAACCAGGCTGGTGTTCAAGAAATCGGACAGTCACTGATGGATGCCGTACTGGATATCTCCGGCGGAGAAGGACAGTGGGCAATTCTTTCCGCAACCTCACAGGCAGCGAACCAGAATGCATGGATCGACGCTATGAAAGAAGTGATGGAAAGCGATGACAAGTATTCAGGACTGGAACTGGTAGAAGTAGCTTACGGAGATGACGAGCCGCAGAAATCCACGGACCAGACGCAGGCTCTGCTGGCAAAATATCCGGATCTGAAAGTAATCTGTGCTCCTACAACTGTTGGTATCAATGCTGCGGCAAAGGTTCTTCAGGATGAAAAATCTTCCGTAAAACTGACAGGTCTTGGACTTCCGTCCGAAATGGCTGAGTACATTGGCGATGATGACGATCACTCCTGCCCGTATATGTATCTGTGGAATCCGATCGACCTTGGACGTCTTGGAGCTTATACTTCCATGGCATTGGTTGACGGAACCATCACAGGAGCAGAAGGCGACAAGTTTACGGCCGGCGACATGGGCGATTATGAAATCGTAGCGGCAGATGACGGCGGTACGGAGATGATCCTCGGCGCACCGTTCAAATTCGATGCAAGCAATATCGATGAGTGGAAAGATGTATATTAAAATGAAAGTAGTTTCCGAAAGCTACTGAACGTCAAAAGTAAGAACGCAGGCACAGGTCTGCGTTCTTTTTTTCGGCATTTTTCACATTATCGATTATCATTACTAAATGACCCTTGCCGATGGACAATCGAATTTCAGGAAAAAACCATTGTGATAGAAAACGGAAAGCTGACAGACGAAATCGAAAAAGACTAGTACAGCTTTGCATTAATCTTGAAGTAATAGTGCTCGATATTCGTGTCAGCTGTGCTAGAGCTCTGACTCCGCAATGACAAATGCCTCGGCATAGTCCTTTTCATGGGTCACAGAAACAAGCAGTTTTTTCACGCCCGCTTCCTCCATGAGCGCTTTCAGCACAGGGGTAATTTTTACATAAGGCGCGCCGTCCTCGTGATTCCCTGTCTCCACGATACGAAAATCAAAGTTTTTTTCCTTTGTCAAATGTGCCAATGCTTTGAATACTGCCTCCTTGACCGCAAATCGGGAGGCAAGATATTCCCATGGTTCCGCCGCGTTTTTGACATTTTCTCGCTCCGTCTGTGAAAATGTCTTTAAGACAAATGCTTCCCCGACCTCTTCCGCCAAACGTTTTACTTCTCTTATCTCTGTCAGGTCAATTCCAATCCCACGTACCATCTTGCTCTCCCGTTTTTTCTTCTTAATCTTCGTCCAATTCAAAATAAAGTGTCGTATATCTTCCCATGTCGTAAAATACCGGACGGACACGTACCGGAAGCTGATCCTGGATCTGTCTGGCCTTCTTTCTGTTGATTCCAAGAACAATGGCATTCATAGACACGCCTTCATCAAATTCAACTTCGCCGCATACATATTTCAGGTTCCTGTCTTCGAGCTCAAGCCTTGCGTTCAGAACACCGGTAAATACGAAGCTTTTCAAAATACCGGTTCCTTTGAGCGTCATCCATTCCGTTTCATGGTATCCGCAGGTATTGCACGCATGGTGAGGCGGAAATTCTATTGCACCGCACTCTTTACATTTCCTGGCGTAGATGACTCCCTCTTTTAATCCATTCCAAAACTTCTCAACAACATGCTCTCGATTCCAGAACTCTTCTGTTTTTACTGTTATTTTTTCCGTACTCATGATCATACCTCCTCATAATAATGTAACGCCTCCTCACCCGTAGCTCGGCGGCATAGCCGGAAGCCATTTGCCTTCCGGCTATGGAGTTGTAGAAAAATTTGCTCTGAGGATTGTGGCGCGAACATTCTGTGCTCCTCCAAATCCTCTCAAGAAGGTGTGCTTTGGCATCTTCTTGATCTGACGCTCACCTGCTTCTCCGCGCATCTGTGTGACTGCTTCAAAAACATCAGCCATTCCGGACGCTCCAAAAGCATGTCCATAAGAGGTACGCCCGCCGTTTGTATTCATCGGCTTGTCTCCGTCATAGGCAAGTCTGCCTTCCAGAACGTATTTCCAACCTTCTCCCTTCGGAAGATATCCGATCTCCTCAGCCGCCAGGAATGCGGAAGAACCGATAAAGTCATTTACAAAAACAAGATCCATATCATCTGCCGTCAGTCCTGTCAATTCGAATACCTGACGGGCAGCTTCAGCCGTAGCCTTCTTCTCAAGATGGGGAACAATAGCATCCAGGACAGAAGCTCCGGTTCCCAATACTTCGATTGGCTTTTGATTAAACTTATGTGCAATTTCTGTCGGAACTACAATACAGGCCGCCGCGCCGTCCGCAACACAGGAATCACTTGATGTACGCAGATACTGTGACATTTTCGGATTGAAAGGGGACTTCATATATTCCCACACATCATCAAATCCAGCTTCCTTTGCCAGCTCGTCAAACGGTGTTCTCCGGATTGCTCTCGGGCAGAGAGTCGCGTTTCTTCGGAAATGGTAGGACTGATGATTCAGAACATCGTCCACCTGCTCGGCTGTCAATCCATTTTCATGCGCATAATAGTTGATCCAGTCGTCATGATTCAGCCCGGGACCGCCGCCAAGATATCTCCCATAAGCGCGGTCAAAAATAGAATCCAGATCCGGGAATAATACATCGGGCGTAAGCGCTGTCCTCATGTGGTCCGGCGTATTTCCGTCCGGCATGCCCGTCCCCTGCTCGCTGCATCCTGTAAGTACAATGTCATACGCACCGCTCGCCACGGCAAATACAGCTTCTTCAAGTGCAATATATCCTGTACAGCATCCCTCGGAATGAGAAATAGAGCCTTTCCCTCTCATTCCAAACCAGTCAGCCACCTGAAGATTCGGAGTAATACAGCCATTTAACACATGCGGATTCGCGGAACCATGGAAGAAATACTGCACATCCCTTGGCTCCACTCCCGCGTCAGCCATTGCGTCCAAAGCCGCATAGCCAAAGAGCTCTCCGTTGGTCAGCCCCTTATATACCGGATTATCCACGCCATTGAAAAACGGGGTTGCTCCGACACCTACGATTGAGACACTTCTCATATTTTTTCCAAGCTTTACATTCGTTAACATAGTTTTCTCCTTACATTTCATCCATCACATAATCTACAAGGGCGCCGATTGTCTCGAACTTGCCGATTCTCGCTACGGGGATCATAACATCATATTCATTTTCAATCGATGCGCTCAGCGCCACACGCTGCATAGACTGCCCGCCCAGCTCCTCTGCGATTTTTGTGTCCTCATGAATCTCTGATGCTTCTTTGTTATATGCTCTTGCCGCAAATTCAATTACATTTTCCAATACTTCTTTTCTTTCCATTTTCTTTTTC
>VSNK01000016.1:0-3522 GCA_009774255.1 Faecalicatena sp. | reverse complement strand
GTTTATTTCTAACGCCTTGCTCCTCTTTTCATCATGAGAAGCAGCGCCGCTTACTTATGTTTTTATTATAAATATTTTTCATCATCTATCAAATTCCTTTTTTCCTTATGATAACGGAAAAAAAGAACGCAGGAGGAAAACCTGCGTTCTTTTATCCTGTCACACCTGTACATGACTTTTTAATCCGGAAAAACCCGACATCAGCCTTTTACACCGCCGGATGCAAGACCACTGACCAGATTCTTCTCAATGCCCATAAACAGGATGACTACCGGCACAATCGCAAACAACGACGCAGCAAACAGATACTGCCACTCAATCATATTGTATCCGTTGAATACATTGATTCCGACAGTCAGGGGCTCGCGCTCACTTGTGGAAATCAGGCACAAAGCAACCGTATATTCATTCCATGCATTGATAAAAATAAAAATCAGTGTCGTTACAATTCCGGGAGCCGCTACGGGCAGCAGAACCTTCGTCATACCCTGGATACGGTTACAGCCATCAATGGTTGCGGCCTGTTCCATCTCCGGTGAAATCCCTATAAATGTCCCGCGCAGCAGCCAGATCGTAAATGCCTGGTTAAACGCCGCATTGATAAAGACAAGGCCTATAATACTGTCCGTCAGGCTTAAAATAGACATCACCTTATAAATACCTATCAGCAATACGACCGGAGCGAACATCTGGGAAATGATGACAAATCCTAAAAAAGCTGTCTGGCCTTTGAACTTCATCCGAGCCAGGGCGTAAGCCGCAGGAATGCCGCAGAGCATGGCAATGAGCGTAGAACCGCCTGCAATCATAAGAGAATTAAACATATAATTCGCCATCGGCGCACGGCTCCAGATATCAATAAAGTTGGACCAAAGTGCATGAATTGGCAATATCGTACCATTGATTGAAAAAATCTCCGCCCTGCTTTTTAACGCGGTACATACCATAGCAAAATAAGGGTACAGTGTAACAATACATACTATGATCACTGCGAGATACAGCAAGGTGCGCAGAACAACGTTTTTTAATGTAAGAGGTTTTTTTGCCATATCAGTCATCTCCTTTCCGCAGGGTATAGAGCATGTATACACTGGAGCAAACCAGCAGAATCATAAAGCCAATGACAGAAACTGCGGCTGCCTGTCCCTGTTTTCCATTGTAGAATGCCAGTTTATAAAGGTATGTCACCAGAGTATCCGTATGGTTGGCCGGGTCACCTTTGGTGATCGTCCAGATAATCGGAAACGAGTTGAATACATAGATGATATTCAGCACCGTACTTACTGTCAAAGAGGACTTTACCAGAGGCAACGTAATCTGGAACAGCTTCTGCCAGTAGTTCGCCCCATCCACGGTAGCTGCTTCATAATATGTGGTGTCAATACTCTGCAGGCCGGAAAGGACGCAGAACGTAACGAACGGAATCGTAACAAAAATACCGCAGGCAATCTCCCACGTAAAGTATGCTTCCGGCGTAGGCGTCCAGTTTACGGACTGTTTAATGATACCGAGGCGAAGCAGGAGCGTGTTGAGCGTACCGTAATCGGTATCAATAATAAATTTCCATGCACTCGCCTGGATGACCAGCGTGGTTGCCCATGGAAAAACCATAATTGCCCGGGCAATCTTCCGTCCGCGGAACTCATTGTTCAGGATCAAAGCAAGTATAAACCCTAATATGGTGGACAGGAACACTACCGCCACAGTCCAGACGATTGTATTCTTCAGGACCAGCTTGAAAGCGGAACTGTTCAGAACTTTGGTAAAATTGGCAAAACCGGAAAATCCCCTGATAATACCTGCCTTGCTGACTTCGCTCAATGACATCCTGAATACGAATATAATCGGAATTAAGATAAAAACCGCCATCAGGATAATGCTGGGCAGAATCCAGATATAAGGTTCTATCTTGCGAAAAAATTTATTTTTCACGTGGCACCTCCCTATCTTTTGATGTAATAATGATAAAAAAGTGAGCCCGGCCACTACAGCCGGGCCCACCATATATGCTATTTCATCCGAAAAACCTGCCGGAAGCAGCTTTTCCGAAATGGATCGAAAACGCGGAAACCAAAAATCTTATTCCGCAATTTCAGCCTGAAGCTCATCCAGCAGCTCCTTAACATTGCCGTCAAGCAATGCCTGCTGTTCTACATTGATAACGCCCTGTTTTACATCATCCCATTCCGTCTTAGCGGTCGGATAGAAATTACAGCTTCCTACGATATCAACCCAGCTTGCCATGCTCTCATCTGCCTCTGCCAGGATCTCTCCGCCAGTAGATGTAGCCGGCAGGAAGCCTTCCATCAGAACCCAGTCAGAATAACGTTCATCTTCATAGAAGAAATCAAAGAACGTCTTGATTGCTTCCAATTCAGCGTCGGAATATTCGTTGTCAAAGCACATAAAACGGTCCATAACGCCTGCGGAAACTGAGTCATTGCCGCCATTTGTCGGAATAGGAGCCACTTCATAATTGATGGAATAACCGCCGTCAGCAATATAGGTAGGAATGCTGTTCGGTCCGATCATCATGGCAACCTGCCCTGCCCCGAACATATCCTGGAGATCATAACGGGTATCATTGGAAGGATCACTGTTGGTATATCCGTCTTTTACCAGGCTGATCGCATACTCGATCGCCTCTACGTTCTCCGCGCTGTTCAAAGCCCAGTTATTGTCATCATCCACAAAACCGCCGCCATTGTTCCATGTGTAGTATGCAAACGCTGCCTGTCCTTCGTCAGTGGTCATATCAATGCCCCACGGATAGATCTTGGAATCATAAGCCTTGATCGCCTTGCATGCCTCGGTCAGTTCGTCCCATGTGGTGGGAACCTCTACGTTCGCCGCTTTCAGTATATCCGCATTGTAATACAGAGCACGCGCGGAAGCCAGATCCGGGATTGCCCAGATGGTACCGTCTACATTGGACTGCTCCAAAAATGCGGGATACATCTTGTCATAAGTCTCTTTTGAGACAAAATCCTCTGCCGGGAGCAGCAGATCGTCCGCCTGGTAATTGGCAAACACGTCGATATTCAGGATATCAGGCGCGTCATTGTTGGAAATCCGGGTATTTACTACGGTATAAATATCATTCCATGATTCCACTTCTACTTTCAGATCAATGTCAGGATATTCTGCCGTAAAGTCCTTCACAAAATCTGCCCACCACTTTGTAGTGTTCTGCCCGTACTGGGCGGCGATGACATTGATGGCAACCTTTTCACCGGAGCCGCCTTCGTCCGCGGTATCGGCATCGTCGGATTGCTCATCTGTCGTGGTGCTACCCTCGCTGCTACTGCCGCTGTCTCCGCTGCCTTCACTGGCTCCGTTGCCTCCGCCGCCTCCACATGCTGCCAATCCACACACCAGGGTAAGGCTCAGGAACAATGCTGCAAACTTTCTCATAACTTCAGTCCTCCTTTTTATTATATCTGGTCGTCTCTGTCTTGCAGAGTAGGTTAATTAAAAGTATAGCATGCAAAGCGTTTTTAGTCAACATTAACAAAAAAAAAA
>VSNK01000159.1 GCA_009774255.1 Faecalicatena sp. | reverse complement strand
TCATTTTTCAACTATATAAACTAAATATTATAGATAAGATGATATCGTCAAATCATAATCAATAATATTACGGCCGTCAGTCGCCATTCATTTCCTTTAGAACCGGAATAGATCAGCAGATTCAGTTCCGAGTTATCAGCCATCTCCATACCGCGCAGGATTTCCTGATATTCTGCCGCAGCAGTCTCGTCATCAGAAAATAGCAGCGATGCCGCACAGCGGGTATTATCCTCTGTGGCAGCCGATCCTTTCCAGTACTCTTCCGAAATATAACAGATTGCATTACCCATCTGATAGTTGCCGCTGTAATCCTGATACCAGCCGGAGAGCCTGAAGGTCTGCTCCTGAAAATCTGACAACGCCGGATGATCAATGGTTGTACCTCCATAACGGCAGGTCATCCGAATCTCCATCCCTATTTCCGGATGTTCGATTCCCATGTCAGCTAACAGCCATCCGGGCATAAATATCTCGTCTTTTTCCTGTGGATATTCTCCATGCGCATCACCCATTGCGGGCATAGTCATCTCTTTCCACTGGTCATTATCTGCCCATCTGAGAAAAATCCCATTTGCCTTATGGGCCTGATCATTTTTCGCTGTAGCAATCTGACGTTCCAACCCGATTTTCTCTACACTCGGATTCCGGTTAAGCCACAATAAATTATGTTCCGTCGGATTCACAAGTAAAATCTGCGCCTTCGTTCCCCGCTGCATCACTGCCTGTTTACTTACACTTTTCATATAGCTGATACCGATCCCAAAAACAGATGTCACCAACACGGTAGTCAGGATGATTGCAATTACCGTAACCATGTTTCTCTTTTTATTTGCGGCAAAGCTTTTATGGGCCATTTTTTTCATCATTGTCTGATTATTGTTCCCAAATAAAATATCGTTCATTTTCAGCCATCCTCCTTACTCCGAGATTCTGCCGTCCTCAATACGGACAATGCGGTCAGCCAGCTGGGCAATCTCATTATTATGCGTAATCATCACAAGAGTCTGGTCGAACTTGTAGCTTGTAGTTTTCAGGAGCCCCAGAACATCGCTGCTAGTCCGGCTGTCCAGGTTTCCAGTCGGTTCGTCCGCCAATATGATTGCAGGTTTTGACACAAGCGCCCTTGCAATTGCCACCCGTTGCTGCTGGCCTCCCGAAAGATTATTCGGCATACTGTTCAGCTTGTCATCAAGGGCAAGCAGTCCCACCACTTCCATCATGAATTTCTGATCTACAGTGTCACCATCCAGCTCTACTGGCAGCACAATATTCTCGTATACATTAAGAATCGGAACCAGGTTATAATTCTGAAAAACAAATCCAATATTGCGCCGGCGGAAAATCGTGAGCTGCTCGTCTTTCATCTGGGATAATTCCTTTCCTTTTACCCTGATACTTCCAGAAGTCGGATTATCCAGGCCTCCCATCATGTTTAATAAGGTTGATTTCCCGCTTCCGGAGGTCCCGACAATGGCTACAAATTCTCCTCGTCCGATGGTAAGGGTAATCCCGTCCAGCGCTTTTGTTATATTCGGCTCCTGGCCATAATATTTTTTAAGATCCGTCGTCTGTAAAATGCTCATATGTCCACATCCTTTCTAATAATTCTGGAAACTTCTTTCTCCGTTCCTGACCATATCATAACAGCCAATCCTCTCAGAAATCTCACCGGGAACAGGTAAATTTCAAAAATTTGACTATGAAATCTCACAATTTGGTGACATTTCAGTTGCAATGAAGATATCCGGACAGCTATGCGTTCCTCTCTCTCAGGAGAAAAACAGAAAAGACAGAACCTTTGCCCACTTCCGACGCAACCTTAATATAGCCTCCCTGCATCGTAATAATTTCTCGTGCCAGATACAGGCCGATTCCAACCCCTGAGGTATCATGCACATCATTTTCTCTGTAAAAGCGTCTGAAAATCGCGCCATGCAGATTTTCAGGTATTCCCTTTCCGGTATCTGCAATATCAATTTTCAGGTATAATTCCTGGCCTTCAACATGGATATCTATCTTGCCGCCCTTTGGCGAGTATTTCACAGCATTATCCAGAATATTAAACAATGCCTCGCCTGTCCACTTCCGGTCATGATATGCCTTTAAATCAGCCGGACAATCCACGGAGACTTCCATCTGCTTTTTTTCCGCATGAAACAGGATGCTCCCAAGCGCCGACGCTAACGTGTCATAAACCGGCTGTATTTTCTTCTCCAGTGAGATAATGCCTGTCTCTAGCCGGGACGTTTTTATCATCGCCTGCAGCAGGAAATCCAGTTTGTCAAGCTCAGTTTCGCTATCCAGCAGGAATCTGATGCGTTTCTCCTCTGACATAGGCTCTTTTTGCATTGTTATATTTACCATCTTAAGATTCGTAATAGGCGTTTTAACCTGGTGGGAGATGTCAGAAATCAATTCTTTCAGCATAGTCCTCTCCTTTGCAATGCTTTCGCGCGTTTTCAGCATTATTTCATAAAGCCTTACCAGCCTGTGGTTAATCTTATAGAACAGGTTTTCTTCCATTTCGCTCTCAATCAGCGCTGTCTCTCCCTCTGCCATCCGGTCTAACTGCTGACAGAGAGTGTCCGAAAATAGCAGAAGCTTTTGGCGGATCAATGCAAGGAAAAAACTCACACAGACAAGCACAAGGAAAACATAAAGAAGCACCACAAGAAGCACCGCCTTTTCCCCTGTCAGCAGATAAATCCCTGCAAGCAGGGCGGCAGAAAGTGTACAGAAAATGCCTAAGAGCACCGCACTGGCCTTGTTTACAGAAATGTCTTTTGCATTCATTTGATACGTCCCCCAATCCACATATATCCCATGCCGTAAACAGTCTTAATATATTGAGAGCCATTGCGTTCTATCTTGCTGCGGATACGGCTGATGGCAACTGTAAGGGCATGCTCATCTACAAAATTACGGTCGCAGTCCCACAGCTTTTCAAGAAGTACCTGACGGGTCAGGACCGTCTGCGGGTTCTGTACCAGCACCTTCAAAAGGCGGTATTCCATGGATGTAAAAGCAATCGGTTCTCCTAAAAAATCCGCCGTCATCTCTGAGAAATGAATGGACAGATTCCCGTCATCATAGGTCTCCCCTCCAGCCTGCTTCTGTATCCGTGCAAGCAGGGCAGAGACCTTTTTGCGGAACACACTGATATGAAAAGGCTTTGTCACATAATCATCTGCCCCTAACTCATACCCCTTTAACATGTCACTTTCCATATCATTTGCAGTCAGAAAGATAACTGCAGTGTCCGGATACTTTTCTTTTAACTCCCGGCATAATGTGAATCCGTTTCCGTCCGGGAGATTGATATCCAAAACAGCCAGCTCATACGCCTGTTCTTCACAGTATTTCGCTGCTTCTGCTTTTGTATTTGCTGAATCTACCTTGTAACCGCCTGCAGATAAATTATAGCAAAGTGTACTATTTAAAAGATGGTCGTCCTCCACCACTAAAATCCTCATATATTCACCTTCTCCTACTATTATTTTTCTCCTGATTCCATCGGATTATATAATATTATCACCCAAATGTCACAGAAATCTCACAGAAGCCTGTTTATATTAGAAACATCAAAAAAGAAACACCCCGGAAAGGAACTGTCCGCTGCCCGTCGGTGTTTCTATTATCTGCTGGTTTTTCTTATCCTCCGCCGATTATTCTGCCAATTTTACGTCTACCGCAATATTTCTTTCCTTATCGTCTTTCTCGATTCCATATGTTACGGCCTGCCCTGATCTGAGTGTCCGGAAGCCATCCATCACAATATTGCTGTGATGGACAAAATAATCATTGCCGTCTTCCCCTGTCAAAAAACCATAGCCTCTCCTTGCATTAAACCATTTCACTGTTCCATATTCCATATGAGTTCCTCCATTCTTAATCTGTCATGCCGCAGTTATAAAACTACGACATCCTTTTGGGTTATAGGAGCTGCCGCAAAATATTTAACGGCTGTTCCTGCCTTACCAATAGAATAAATCCCGGAACCCCATATTTCAAAAGCTTTTCTATCCCATATCAGACGGATTTGTCATATACTGTTCTAAATTATACTCACTATGTTTTAGCAGTATAATTCCAGCCACAAAAAATGTCCCTGCCAACACACCCCAGATTATGCTCTTAAAAAAACTGTTCATCCACTCTAAATCCAAAATAGATTTCTGGATCTTCATCAGGTATTCCATACCATCTGCCTTTTCTTTCCATAACTCCGTCCAAAAGGTAAAATCAGACCATTTTTCCGGGATATAGTCATATGGAATCTGCACCCATTGCCTTATAAAAAGCAATGCCAGTATGAGCAAAACCAGCGCTGCTGCAGCCATCACCGCTTTCCAGATCCACTCCTGTTGTTTTTGATAGCTTTTGTAAAAATTCTGGAGGACAAATACACATACCATAACCGGAACCAATAATACAAAAAATCCACTTATGCCCCGCAGAAGCTGTAAATCAAGAAGTATTGCCGCGACCCCATACCGGCTGTATAGTAACGATTGCAAATCATTCATCGAGACCGCCGCTGGTTTTAACACTGTAATCCTGCTTAGGCATCTTTGGTTCTCCTGGTTCCCTTCTCCCTGCCCCTCTTCCTCTCCCAAATTCAATCCATCCTGAATGCCTGATGTCCGTCCTTCCATGCTGCCTGCAGGGAAAACCGCAATTTTCTTCTCCCCAGGAATGACCTTCCTGATCATGTAAGGAATCCCTTCACAAGTAACCTCCATCCCTGTAATCTGACTGTCCCCAAACAATTCCCATGCCGTCTGCTCGTCTACCAGGCAGCCCCGTATATCATCCGTTGCCGGTACCCTGCAGCCCTCAAACAGCAATTCTATATCTCCGCAGAATAAGATTACATCTGCTTCCGTTTTTCTTGAAAGATTTTTATTTTCCAGAACGGCCTGTTTTTTCTCTCCCCAGATACAGACGCCGGATATCGCTTCTGGCTTTTCGTAACCGCTTTCCTTCGTAAATTCCTCATCCCGCTTCAGAAGCTCTGCCGCTTCCCGGCCGTCTATAGACTGTTCCAGACAAAACTGGATCTTATTTTTACTATACAGCAACTCTCCCCAGAAGGCGGCTGACTGGCAGAACAGGTATATCCCTATCCCAATCACTGCTATTTTCGCCATAAATTTCCCGTATGCTTTCATACTGCTTTTCTTCATTTTTCCTTCTTTCTCACCCGGTCTCCTTCCTGGAGCATCCTGTTTGAACTGCTGACAACCTCCTGTTCCCCGGACAATCCCCCTTCTTTCAATGCCGCGGCAGTGCCGTTTTTATCCAGTACTTCCACATCAAAACGCCGTACCGCCAGTTCTGTTCCCAACACTCCCTGTTCTTCCTCCAAAACCAATACGTAATAACCGCCGCTCTCCTCATGAAGTGTCTCCACAGGCAATGTCGCCGCGTAGTTTTCCGGCTTGCGGACAATCTCTGCCTCCGCCAATGTCCCTGCTTCCAGTACTCCCCCCGGCAGATGAATCCTTATATCCAGAAGCGTTTTGTCTTCCTTATTTTCAACGATATCCGTGACCGTATAATCACAGATCTTCTCTGTCTTCCCGGAAGCCTTGATTTCCACGCTGCTTCCTGCACTTATAAATTCTCCTTCCGTCCTGTCCACAGAGACAGTCAGACAGCTTTCACCAGAAGCATCTGCCATGCGGATCGCTGTCTGGTCAGAGGTAAAATCTCCTGTCGTTATCATAATCTCTGTCACTGTTCCCCGAACAGGCGCCTGAATCTTCCCTTCGGCCGCCTTAAGCTCTATAAGTTTATTCAGTTTCAATTCTTCCTGCTGTCTGGTAATCTCATTCTGCTCTAGTGTACTATCTAAAGTTAATCCCTTTGATGAATCCTCCAGCGCCCGCTTCGCTGCCAGTATGTTCTGATCATTGGATGAAACCGCCTCGTCATATGCCTGTTTCGCATCTGCCGCTGCCTGCTCTAACTCAGACTTTCTCACTTCCCATTCGGCCCCGGATTCCTCACCTCCGGCACTGTCATCTGTCTGTCCAGACAGACTGCCTTCCCCGGATATCTCTTGCTCCTGACTATATAACCTTTCATCAGCACTGCTCTCAAGGAACTCCCGAAGAGCCCCTTCTGCTGCCTCCCATGCGCTTTTCGCCTCTGCTATGGACTGCTCCCCTTTCAGCACTGCCGCATCATAATCTTCTGCCGCCCTGTTCCTTGCCGTTGCCTGATCCTGCTGTTCCTGATTTCTGCTGTTTAAGATATCCTGGTTCTGAAGCCTCATCTTTTCCATATCCTGGCGGGCGGCAGTAATCTGCTCTTCCAATTCGGACAGACTGATCTGAAAAAGCACTTCCCCTTTTTCTACCATCTGTCCCTCCCTGACAAAGATTTCTTCCACCCGCTGTGCGCCTTCGGTATATACCGCAATCTCTTTTCCTGCCTCTACCCTGCCGCTTGCAGACACCCTATGGTCAATCGTCCCCGTCGATATCCTGACTGTCTCCACCCTTGCCATTGAGGCGCCGCTTGCCGCTCTTGACAGAATTGTAAATACAAGCATAACCGCAAGAAAACCTCCGAAAATCCCAAAAGCTTTTTTACGGATCATTTTCATCCACCTCACTATTCTTTTACCGCCCCTGCCATAATTCCCTGTTCCAGACAATCCCGGCCTCCCATAAATACTATGATTGCCGGAAGGAAGGTAACAACCGATACGGCAAACAGAAACCCTGCTTTCCCCGTCATCGTAAGATCCGGCAGGAAAACAGACAATGGCAGCTTGCTTTTATCCTTGATAAATGTCAGAGGCTGCTCAATCAGGCTCCAATATTCCAGAAACCCAAGCACCAGCGCCGCAATAATCCCGGAAGATCCCATGGGAAGTGCAAGATACCAGAACAACTGCCACTCCCTGGCCCCGTCAAGCCTTGCCGACTCGATTAAGCTGTCCGGGATCTCCGCAAAGAACCGGTACATGATAAAAACCGGGAATGTAGAAAACATACCAGGCAGAATGACTGCCCACAGACTGTCAAGCAGCCGCAGGCGGTCCAGCAGCAGATAATCGGAAAGCATCAGCACCTGAAACGGCAGCAGCATGAGTACGATATAGAGCAGAAAAATCCCTCTTTTACATGGAAATTCGTATCTGGCAAATCCCCATGCCGCCATGGTTCCTGCCACAAACTGCCCTCCAAGGACTCCGAACGTGATCAGGATAGAATTCCAGAACATGACGAAAAACTCCGGCGAATCCAAAAGTACCTCTACAAAATGCTGAAGCGTCGGATATTTGGGAAGTACCGGAAAGCTCGCATATCCTTCCGCCCCGGAAACCACCGCCCCGAGACAGTCTTCCAGTTCATCTGCCCCCATAAGTGAGCCTGCGCTTAGAAAAATCACCGGATAAACCGCCAGGAGAGCCAGCACAATTAAAAGAATCCATACTGCCTTCCTTCCTAAATGCAACCGAAAATACATCAATCCATCCTCCATACTTTCTGTAAGAGCAGAATCACAAACAATAACACTCCGCCCTCCATCACCGCCGCTGCGGATAATTTATCAAACGAAAAGGACTGGAACCAGTTATTAAACAAATGCTGCGTCATATAGATACTTTTATGGGGATAGTTCCCCGCAACCAGATAGGCTTCCCGGAACACCTTGAATGAGTTCAGGAAAGACAATACTGTGATGGTATACAGGGAAGATTTGAGATTCGGCAGCGTGATTCTTAAGAAACACTGCCATTCACCCGCCCCGTCTACTCTCGCGGCCTCATAAATGCTCTCCGAAATCCCGGAGAGCCCCGCCATCCACAAAATGATGTCATAACCCAGGTTTTTCCAGATATAACTGGCCACCAGTATCCAGAATGCTTTCCCGGTATTCATCCAGTCGCTCCCCTCCATACCAAGCCGCCCCATCCACTGGTTCGCCAGACCCTGGGAATGGAACAAAAGCCGCCACAGCAGAGCCACAGAGACTGCCGGCAATGCCATCGGCATCAGGAACGCACTCTTTATAATCCCTCCATATTTACTTCCAGACAGAAGGATCGCACACAGCAGGGATGCCAAAATCAATATAGGAATACAGACCAGCGTAAACCGAAGCGTATTCTTTAATGCCAGTAAAAACGCCGTATTCCCAAGCACATTCCTGTAGTTATTAAGCCCCGCAAACTGTTCATCCACCGCCCCGGTAAAAGAGCGGCGAAATACATCCAGATAGGGCAGGAGATATAAAACAGATACTCCAAGAAAGCTCGGCAGAATCCACAGCAGTCCCCTCAAATCCTTCCTGCCCCTGGTTTTCATTTTCTGATTCATCATTACAGTCTCACCGAAACTTTCTATTCTGCCAGATAAAGATTCACCTTCTGTGCAACCGCGGCTGCCGCTTCCTTTGGATCCGCTTCGCCCCTGAGCACCTTCTCCCCCTGCTCCAATACCGCTTCCTTGATCACTTCATCCTGCAGTGCGGGCGTTTTCAGTGATTCTGCCAGTCCCATGAGCCTCTGTATCTCTTCCTCCGTCCTTGGAGCCAGTTCAAAGCGGATTCCTTCCTCCAAGTCCACCCAGGATGTATTTCCCTCGTACTGATGTCCGTCAATGGTGCTTCGAAACGCTTCCTTTTGCACCGGCAGGCCGCTGCCCTGCGAAATCTTCTGCATTTCCCCACTGAGAAGGTATTTCACAAACTGTTCCGCTGCCTCCGGCTGGCTGCCTTTACTGCTGATTCCCACAGTCACAGACGGTACGAATACATGCTCTGCCTGCCCCGGCATGCAGCCAAAGTCCCCGCCATCCAGATGTTCTGTTACTGCAAGGAGAAACTTATAGTCCGGATTGGCGCCAAACAGCCCCGCACTGATCTTCCAGGTTCCTGCAAGCAGCCGGAAGTCCCCCTGCATGATGTCTGTGCCGGGCAGTGCGGAATCTTCCTTTTCTTCTGCGCCCTCCGGCGGGTCTCCATATGCCCTTTTTAATCCTTCAAAAAATTCCTGAACCTTTGATTCATCCAGAGTCTTATCTTCTTTTTCCCATGCCGCACTGCTGCTGTACCAAAATCTGGAAATCACCTCTTCCGGTTCCATATTCTCCAATGCACCCACCCGTTTTGTAAAAGTATCAAAATCCTCACTGAGTACATAATATGCACTGCCAGCCTGAACCATAGGGATTAGAAACCTTGTAGGCACCGCGCATAATTCTTCTTTATTTCTGTATGCGTTCCGCACATCTTCAAAATATTCCTCCTTATTTTCCTCAATCACAGAGGACAAATCCCTCAATATGCCTTTTTCCGCATAGGTTTCAACCGGCATCCCGTCCAGGACCAGCACATCAGGACCTTTTCCCGCCATAATTTCCGTAGTCAGAGTCTTTAATGCGTCCGAAACAGTCATGCCGTTTTCTCCTGACAGTGCAGCCTCATAGTGAACATATACATCTGCATGCTCTTTCTGAAAACTGCCGACGGCCTGCCGTATCGAATTGTCCTCATACAAAGAATATACCTTCAATTCCTTATCAGGCTTTGCGGGCGTATCTTCGGAATATGCAAATTTTAATATTCCCGCCCTTGATCCTGCTTCTTCATTGCCGTCGCTCTTTGCCGCCAACAGGTTCCGTTCATCCAGCATAAGCAGCGAACCCACATCCACAGAAAAACTGCCCAGAGAATTCAGCTCTCCGTCTATAAGCTGTTCCACAACGCTTCCCCCGAATCGGTAATGGTACATCCCCTGTTCTGTGACATAATAAATGCTTTCTCCAGCGTCCAATGTATCAGCTGCACGTATCATGCCGCTCTCTGTAAGTCCGTTCTGCATCGCTTCTCCAGGACTTTGCTGCTCCCCAGTCTCGCTGTCATACAGAAGCACCTCTGAAATGCTCTGAAAAAGCAGCATTTTTCCCATTGCAAATGCAACGTACATATTTTCGGAGTTTCCAAACTCAAATGTCCGTACTACGCTGCCGTCTGCTACGTTTACCAGATAAAAGATCCCCTGATCGTCACAAATCAGAAGCCGGTCATTTCCCACAAACAAAATCTGTCTGACCAGGTTTACATAGAGCTCCTCCGCCTGCGGAAGTTCAAAAGGAATCCGGCCAAATGCCCCGTCCGGTTCCATAAGATAGAAAATCTCTTTCATGTCGGCATCCGAGCCTTCATCATATACACACGCAACCCGGCCTCCTGATGATACAGCCGTATCCCGGACGTCATCCTGGAGCTCTTCCGGAAAATCGTATACCTTCTCCCATGATATACCCAAGTCCTTTGTCTCCCACACGCTTTCCCTGTCTTCACTGCATCCGGCTACCCGTATGGAGCCGTCTTCCAGCTTTTTCATATCATAGATAGAAGAAAATTCTGCCGGAAGGGACAGTTCTTCTTCCATATAGCGCCCCATTGCCCGGCCGCCGCTGTCATCCCCGCCGGCGCCGCTCGGGCTTTCTGATGTTCCCTTTTTTTCACATCCGGCAAGGATTGTAAACACCAATGCCGCCGAAAGTAAAATACATATCATTCTGTGAAAACCCTTATATTTCATCCGCTTTCCCTCCAATCATTTCGGTCCTGAAAGCAGAATACCATACTTTTCTCTAACTACCCTCTAAAACACCATTTATTTTTTAGAGATTTTTTAGAGTGATTGGAATGGATTTTACTTTGATGTCATTTTCTACGCAGCTCGCTGAAGTAATGTAAACACTGACTGATCCTCAATATAAATGGAAACAAAAGGAAAAATGCCATAGAAAACCTTGCTTTCATCGTTTTCTATGGCACCTTTTCTGATACCTCTCTTACTGAGCAAAATTGATAAACAGGGCAAGAACAACAATCCCCGCCATCATCAGAATCCACAGGACACTAACCACCATAGAAATGATATTTACGGTACTGCGGCTTTCTTTATTTCGTACACAGACCACCGACAGAAGCAGCCCCAGCAAGACAAAAACAATATTTGAGCCAGCCCATACGGTACGCACCCCATCCGACAGGGTAATTTTAAAAAAAGCAGGAATCAGTGCTGCTGCAGGCAGGGCACTCATAATGAGCGCCACCAAGCTTAAAGATTTCATTTTCTTATTTTTCATAGTTTTTACCTCATTTCTTTTTTTCCAAATTGTATGACTGCCAGAGCGAATACCAGGCCAAACATCAATATCGCACAGGGCAGGAACGGGAACAGTGAGAACGCAGTACCGGAGGATTCTGCTGTAAAGTCGTGAAGTGAGCAGGATACCAGATAACCGCTGTAACAATACGGGTATACAATCCAAAGCGGCGTATTCGCTGCCAGAACGCCGGGAATTACAAGGAGCAGGTTCATTCCCACGGAAAGAAGCGGTTTTTCAAACAATACGGTAATCGCCCACATCATCGCTACACAGGGCAGCATGGTAAGGAATAAGCCAACACACCATTTCAGTAAATAAAGAACGGGCAATGTTTCCGTAATCCCCATCGTGTGCGTGGCGTACAGCCCTGCTGTTACGAATACTACAAGGAATACAACCATTTCCATGAACAGGTAAAACACCAGTACACAAAATTTGGCGATAGAAAGCATATGCCGGCTGACCGGTAAGGCCAACATTTTCAGGATGCCATTGTTTCCCGTTTCCCGTCCCGCAATCATCACACAGACCACGATCATGCTGAACGGAAGCAGATAGTAAGCATAAACCAAAGCGCTTTGAATAAACATAGCCGGCCACGCATTTGTATACTCCGGTGTGAAATAACTGCTCAGATTCGCAATCCCGGAAGCGACCACCAGCAGCGGGGCAATAAAGATCAGGGGCACGATTTTAGATCGTTTCACTTTCATAAACTCGATTTTGAGTAATTCCAAAAAACTCATTTCAGTCATCCCTCCTACTATTCATAACGAAGATTTTTTGCCATCCATAAGCCGATGGCAAGAAACAAAAGTGTTTCAATCAAAGAAGCAATGATCACAGTCCCATCCGGCTGTGCGCTCATAGCAACCGCCGGCTTCAGCATCACAACAAAAGGGTGTGCCATCAGAATAGCCATATCCGAATTTGCCAGCGCCATACCACTTAAAAATCCCGCAACACCAACGCCGAGGGGAACCCACATGTTTTCAAACCGTGAAGAAATCAGCAGCATAAAGGCCAGTACCGGCATAGCGGTAGTAAACGAATATGCTGCAAAATGAATGACCGTCATCATTTCAAATGAGCCCTGCGGCAGATCTGTCATCCCGATTTTGGCAAGCGCAAGATTTTGCAGAATTATCGCTGCCAAAAGCATAAAGGTCAGGATCAGAAATTTGCAAAGGTACATCCCCGGAACGCTCATAGGCAGCATATACATTTTTTTGACCGCGTTTTCCTTAAACTCCATGTTGTAAGCCATGCAGGAAGCGACTACGATCCCAAACATATTCAGAACCACGATCATGCCATAAAGCTGTGTCAGCAGAACATCCATAGGAGCCAGCGGCAGGTTCAAAAGCGTATCTTTCCGCACAATAAAGTTGACAAATGCGTATGCAGCTCCTAAAATGCCTACGGCCAGCAATACGGAGATGACGCCGGTTCTTTTCTCTTTCCGAAGTTCGATCCCAAGTGCGTTCATAAGTCTGCCCTCTGCTTTCTGACGGAGTTATCCTTTTCCACCATAGAGAGAAACATATCTTCCAGATTATCCGCTGCAAATCCAGAATGCAAAGCTCTCTGACGCAGATCATCTAAACTGCCCTCAAACAGCAGCCGTCCATGATTGAGGATACCGATGTCATCTGCCATCAGCTCAATTTCTGACAGCATGTGAGACGAAATCAGAACCGTACAGTCATACAGGTCGGGCAGAGACTTTACCAGATTTCGGATTTCATGAATGCCGGAGGGGTCGAGGCCGTTCGTCGGTTCGTCCAGAATCAGGATCGGTGGCCTCCCCAACAGTGCTCCGGCAAGCCCCAGACGCTGTTTCATACCCAGCGAATATTTCTTTGCCAGCCGTCCGCCAAATTCGGTCAGGCCAACCAAATCCAATGCATCCTCAACGGCATC
>VSNK01000158.1 GCA_009774255.1 Faecalicatena sp. | reverse complement strand
GGCAGAGAGGGATTTATCCTCGGAGCTTGCAGGCAGGGGATTTGCTTTATCCCCGTTATCCTGCTTCTTCCGATTGTCTGGGGGCTAAATGGAATTATGTATGCCCAGCCGATTGCCGATGTGCTTTCCGCAGTCATAACGGTATTCATGGCGATACCGCTCCACAAAAAACTGAATGAAATGCAGAAACAAACTGCCGCAATAAGTACGAACAACAACTAAATATCTATTCTTTCTGACAAACAGAGCCGATGAGCTGTGAGGTTTTCTCACAAGTTCATCGGCTATCTTCAGGCATACATATCGTCGTAATCATTATTCTCATTACTAAAAGCAGATCAACTGGGATTATTGAAGAAACTGTATGGAAATGTTTTGATACCAAGGGCAGTTTATAGAGAACTTACGGATAATCCAAGATATACAAAAGAGGCTGTGCTCATCAAGAAATTGGATTTTTTGATAACTGTGGAAGTGGAAAATGTAAAATCAGTAAATATTCTTCGGGCAGTTACCGGTTTAGATTGGCGTAGTATCTGAAATCACTATCATGTCATCACTTCCTTCAGATAACTGATGGTTTCTAATTCTTCTTCAATTTCTTCATCTGACATTTTGATATACGGAAGCCCCATCTTCCCATATAAAGTAATTAAATCCATCTTAAAAATGCCAAGTATTTCAGCTGCTTTTCCATGTGAAATTCTGCCCTCCTGTATATACGGATACAGCATCATAGCATTTCTCACAAGTTGTTTTTCTTTGCTTTTTGGCATTGCAAATGAAATCATTTCATCTGGTAATTCCATTATTACTGTTGTCATAACTGCTGCCCCTTCCTTCTTGACATAAATGATATAGATTTCTCATTTTCATTATAACAGATTTTTATTAGCTTTACACTCCAAAATCTCTTCTTATTTTATTTATTCAATTACTTCTCCTTGTCCCAACTGCAACTAAAAAGCCCTATATATAGTATTGCACAGAACAATCTGATACTATATATGACCAGGAATGCTTATACAAAAACATACGTTCCTAAGTGTCCGGAAAACAACAAAATTTGTGCTTGAAATTGAAAAGAAAATTGACAGCTCGCAGAGTAAAATTTCAGTGTTAAAGGGAAAACGACAGAAAGCTATATTTAACCATTTTGCTTAAAAAATTTAAAGCTATTCAGCACATGATAGCGGTGTATGGGAACAGTTCGCTCATATTTTAAGGACGGAGGCAGGTGATGCATAATGACGATAGAAGAAGTTCTTTTCAAAAACGAAAAACAGATATTTGACCGCAAGAGTATACAGATCAAGCCTGTAGATCTGTCGGATACCATTTGCGCTTTTGCAAATGCGGATGGCGGCACAATTGCTATTGGCATATCCGATAAGCACCGCAGAATCGAAGGAGTCGATTACCATGAAGAGCAGTTGAATGGATGGAAGCTCAGGGTTTGATTAAAGCAATTCATGGCAAAGGCAAGGGGAGATACATTTTGAATGTATCAGAGTGATGCATAGTGTTTTGCGGTGAAGCATTAGATGAGTATTTTCCCTTGCGGACACCCCTACGAAACTGCCAGGCTTATGCCGTGACTTGGCTCTGCACAATGGCTAAAATGCATACCGCAGAGCCTTGAAGTCAATAACTTTAAAATTTTACCGGCTTTATTTGACAGATCAGTCTCTGGCAATCATTCAAAACGTATTGCCATATCTGTACGAGCATCAAGTCTTCTCTGATGATGCACGGTAAATTTTACTCCGCATTCTTCCACAACCTTTATCATATCATCCAACTCTTCCACACTCATGGCTACCGGTTTCTCGCAGATAATGTCTTTTCCTGCGCGTGCTGCCTGGCAGACCAGATCATGATGCTGGTTATTATTGGCGGCGATCCATTCCAGACCATGTTCCGCTGCAAAATCTACAACCTCTTCAAATGACATTCCGTCAAAAATTGCGGTAAGAACTCCTAATTTCATGCTGCTCCTCCTCATTCCATCATGCTATACAATGATCAGACGTCTTTTATTTACATGATGCCCAAACTCCGGCATAAAAACAAATGGTTCTTCATCCGGATCCAAATGCTCCTGGATGATCGGAGGCATATAAGAAGAAGTAAAGCAAAAGCCATATGTAATATCATGGAAGCCCTGCGGCAGCCCCCCTTCTTTTTTCACCTTAAGGACTGCCGGCTCCGTAACTGCCCAGTGTGTCTGGAAATCTGTTTTCATTTCTTCCAGAGTGTAGTCTTCGCCCTTGATATTCCAGACGATCTCTTCTTTTTCAAATTTTTCCCCGTCAATATACAATGTCCCCGGCCGGAGCTGGCTCAGAAAGATTCCGCGGTAATAGGGAAGCCGGACCTTTAACTGAAACCCTGTAATTTTTCCATTCTCTTTTATATTTCTGAAACCAACTGACTGAATGACTTCTTTTTCCATTCTGTTCCCCTCCTTAATCTCCGATCTGATTTTTCAGCATAATATGCTGTTTTCTCAAGGTCTGTCCTACCTCATACCCAAAGTCATATTTATCTGCGCCCTCATATTCGCTCAGCAGATATCCGTCCCAGTTATGTTCCTTCAATATCTGAATGATTTCTTTATAAGGTATCGTTGTTTCCTCAAAATCGTCACTCATATGGATAAATTTTGCGTGACAGCAATAAATATAGGGCAAAAGCGGTATGATATCCTCCGGGGCATTCGCCGTATAATGCGGGTCTTTGTACTCGTTTTCCCCAAATTTGATTCTGAAAACACTAAAATCAATATTCAGCCCAAAATGCTTTGTTCCCGTATCTTTGATAAAATCTACAAAATCTGTTACCATCTGTCCTTTCAGATTGGTCGGCGTGTGAATTTCCGGGCACATCTTAATATCCAGCTTTTCTGCCAGCGGAAGCGCCATTTTGATGATCTCTCTCCAGTTCTTTACAGGATCAAGCTCATCGGAGATCACAGGCATCTTCGTCCGCATCACCTTGAAGCCCAGCCTGTGGGCAAGCCTTATATCCCTTGCCAGCATCTCATAAGCTTCCTCGGTTGTGAGATCCCTGTCGCCTAACACATGGGAGTCAATCCAGTTTCCATATTCTACCGGTACGATCTCATATTTATCGCACAGGCGGAACCATTTCTCTACCCATTCATCGGTGGGATAGGGATAATTTTCAATATGTGTATTCGCCAGGATCTCAATCCCGTGCGCTCCCATATCATGTACATCTTCAAAACAATCTTCCAGTGTCTTTGATAAACCAAATTCCGCTGAATAGCTATAAAAAGCGACTCCACGCTTTGGTCCTTTGCGGTCATACTGATACATCGTCTTCTCCTCCTTTCAGGGCGGCCGCGCCGGAAAAATACACCTGCGCATCGCCCTGGTCATCTACATTATACTGTGCGGCAGGTTTATCTGGCATTCAATATAATTTCCCTGCCTTCTGCTGCTGATTTATAAATTGCATCCAAGATCTGCGTTACAACAAATGCCTGTTCCGGTTTCACCAGCGGTTCTGTATCGTTCAGGATCGCTTCCAGCCACTGTTTACATTCCTTGGACGCATCACTGCCGCCGTTGGAGCCTTCAAAATATGCAATCGCCCCTGCGTCCGAAATGTGCTCTTCTGTCAGAACCCCTCCGGTCGTTTCATTGATGATCAGGTCATATCCTTCCGTACTCATTCCGCCGATCATTTCCGCCCCGGCCTTTGTTCCGCAAAGTGTAGTCGCTGCTTCCCTGGAATCCTTTACATTCAGCGCCCATGCTGCTTCGAGAAAAATCGTAGCTCCGTTCTCCATCTTAATAAATCCAAATGCGGAATCCTCTACCTCGTATTTCTCCGTATCCCATGGTCCAAACAGGTTGCCTTCCGCCGCTTCCGGAAGATGCCCCAGCTTTTCAAATACAGAGCCCATGACACTGACAGGCTTGTAATTGTCCATGCACCATAATGTAATATCCAATGCATGTGTACCGATATCGATCAGCGGGCCTCCGCCCTGCTTTGATTTGTCCGGGAACACTCCCCATGTCGGAACTGCTCTTCTTCTGACTGCATGAGCCTTTGCAAAATAAACCTCTCCAAGCTTCCCTTCTTCACAGGTACGCTTCAGCATCTGGGAATCTGTACGGAACCTATTCTGATACCCAATCGTAAACTTTTTGCCGGATTTTTTCCACGCATCCATCATTCTCTGTGCATCCTCTGTAGTTGCAGCCATCGGCTTCTCACAGAGTACGTGCTTTCCCGCTTCAAAAGCTGCCACTGTGATGGGACAGTGTGCAACATTTGGCGTACACACATGCACAACATCAATTTCCGGATCCTTCAGCAGTTCTCTGTAATCTTCATAAACCTTCGCCCCCTCGGCGCCATATTCTTTTGCCGCTTTTTCCGCCCTTTCGACAAGAATATCACAGAACGCCGCAATATCACATTTGTCTTCCTGAGACTTCAACGCCGGAAAATGCTTTTGATTCGCAATTCCTCCGCATCCGATTACCGCAACCTGCAATTTACCATTATTCATGTTATTATCCTCCGTTTTAAAATGTTTCAGCTCCTTACTGTAAGTATAACTGCTTCATCAGGCATAAACTTTCCATCAGTTTTGTTTTTTTTATCCTTTTTTGCATATTCTTTTCCTGCGCAAAAAAAATACTGCAACAATTTCACCATTTTGTTGCAGCATTTCATATTTGTCAGTCCTTCTGTTTATAAATATGTATCAGCATGATCTCATGCTTTTCTAATTCTGTTTCCAACAGAAGCATGTCCCTGTCAGCTGTTACCCTTTTCCTCTCCATGCTCGGGATATTGACTTCCTGGATATACTTGATATCCGCACGCGCAAGGCTGGAATCATAATCAAATTTTCGCCATTCCTCCAGTATATTCCCATGCTGTCTGTTTACCCTGTGTTTCTTTACAATATATTCGCCGCCCACCGGCAGGTTCCGAAGGGCGATCTTAATCCGGACCGGATCTGCATTTTCAAAGAGGTTCTCGATCGTGGACGGCGCAACCTCGTGTTCCTCCAAGAAGAAGTAGTTGCAGGAAAACCCTTTGAAATTATAGCATAAAACCGCGTAGCTTGTATCGCCGCGCTTTGTGATCACATAATCTGCTCCCCTTTCGATGACCGAATCTCCAAGCCGATTCAGAAAGGACAATGCATACCAGGCAGGTTTTTTAATACCGTCTTTCGTTAAAATTCCGGAAGCGCCGTTGATAAAGCTTCTGGAATCGTAATAGCTGCTCATCCAGTCAGACCCCATCCAGCAGCAGATCATATCCACAGAATCCCAGATCTCACAGATCTTTTTCGCAAAATATGCGCCTCTGAAGCTGCTGTCATTCAGATAATTCCGATTGGATATCGAATTGTTCCATTCACTGATGTAAAGCCTGCACTGTTCCATTCCATGCTCTTTGAGCATATGCTTATACTTCCCGACCATATTCAGCTCGAAGGAATCTTCCATATTTCTCCGATAAGTATATGACTCATCTCCCTTTATGATTTCATATGGAAAAAGCATAAAGGATATAAAATCAGGGATGCATTGATAACGTACACATTTTTCCAAAAAGATTTCCATGGATTCCGGCATGTATTCGGTCAATGCAGACGGGCCTCCTATCTGTGCTTTCGGTAGTTCGCCTTTGACAGTCTGGTATACAAATTGATATGCATGAAAGTATTCGAAGTTCTCATCTTTGTAGCAGCCATGATACTTCTCATCATGCACTGTATCATAGGATAATTCGAAAATCCAATTTTCTGCGATATCTTTTCCATACCGTGTTACGATATGGCGGACAAAATCCGCCACCATTGCTTCCCAGGCTTCCCTGGACTGGAATTCAATATATTCCTCTTCATAAAACACAGAAACTTCGGGTGTCTTGAGTGCAGTATCAGGGCGTTTTCCCAGATCTAAAAAAAGCCTGATATGGTGAGAGACCATAAAATCGAATACCGTATCCATCTTGTCATAATTATAATATCCAACGGACTCTCCATCGCATATCATCAGCTTTTTAGAAAAAACATTCCAGACCCTGATATAGGAAAAGCCCAGCTCTTCTGTCAGAGCCAGTACATGATACTGCAGATTAGCAAGTGTAAGGCTATATACGGAACCTATATTGATAGCCTTATTCCAGCTTTTTTCATAGTGAGATGCATTTTGGGCATCCGCCTCAATACAGAGGGAACCCTTCGATCGTTCCGCGCCCTGTAATTTTTCCAGTGTCTGCAATTCCAACTGCAGTTTATTCTTTAATTGTTCTTTGCTCCGGGATTTCTTTTCCATGTCCCCTTTGTTTTGGTTTCTATATTCTGTGGGTGCAGCCCCATAATGGTCTCTGAAAACCCTGTTAAACGCCGAAACATTCGTAAAACCACTGTTCATTGCAATACGCGTAATATTATTGCCTGTATAGAGCAGTTCCGAAACCGCATGTTTTAACCGAACCTGGTTCACATATTCCGCAAAATGGATCCCTGTCTGCTTTTTGAAAAGCCGTGATAAGGTAGAGGTTGAAGTATACATCTTTTCGGCAAGCTCTGACAGGCTCACCTTTCCGCAATAATTTTGATTGATATAGCGGATGATTTCCTGCAGCTTTACGGTTCCTTGATCCTCTGCTGCCGCTTTTCCATATTCGCGGTCCACAAAATGCTCTGCCAGCAGATCCAGAAGCTGGTATGAGAGGCTGTACTTTAAGCTGTCAGATCTGCGTGAATCTGTCACCAGCAGGCAGACCAATTCGCGGAAGCACCTGCGCATCTCCTCATAAGAATGCCCGCCATCAACCACACTGTTGCAGATGAAGCTGTAATTCATATCCTTTAAAAGCCCCGAGACCAGCCTTTCATCATATCTGATACTGCAGGCAATCGCCTCACCCAGTGCTTTGACACTGCTTTTCAAGCCCAGATTCAGCAAGATCACATCCTCTTTTTCAAGAATATAATTTGTTTCCGCAATCCTGACCTGTATTTCTCCTTCTATTACATAGAGTAATTCAATATCGGAATAAAAATATCCGTCTTTTTCAAATTCATCTATGATATTGATCTCAATCCCCTGATCATTCAGCATGTGAGCCCCCATTCTATCCATAAGACCTTCTTGCTTAGGGAACTGTTCAGAAAAACAGCCCTGCTGATAGTATAACAACTTTGAGCTGTTGATTCAATCAGCAATCCACTCATAAATAGGAAGTTTCCACAAATACCATGGAGTAATCATGGACATTTTTCTGACGTGTCCATACATCCGAAAATTCATCCATGACATACATGCCTAACCTGTCGCAGACTTCGAGCATCGTCTTTCCGATCGGCTGATGGGAACTTCGGATGCAGTTGACGCCAGCTTCCTTCAGCAGACGGATCTTCCGTTCATCCGCGTCTTTATATGCCGCTGCTCCAAGGATGCCGTTATCCAGATGGATACAGGCTCCCCTTAACTTCACTTCCTGTCCGTTCACCCTCAGTCCTGTCCGGGCTGAAAGCTCCAGCCTCCGGATTCCAAAAACAGTCTTATCTTCATCCAATACCTCATCCCCACAAACCGCTCGGACAGAACAGGTGTACAGATCCGGATGCTGCAGTACTGTTCTCCACGGCTCTGCTGCGCGGTATCGGAATGGGATTTGCAATGGGAATGGCAGGTGCGCTGATTGGTGATACCATTGATTACGGCGAGTGGAAGACGGGTGTCCGAGTTCAGTCTGTCTTGTTCTCCGCAAGCTCTGTCGGAGCAAAGGTAGGGCAGGGAGCACTGACTGCCGCATTCGGTTTTGTGCTCAGTGCCATAGGCTATAACGGAGCGCTGGAAACACAGGCAGAGTTTCGCTTGCGAAACTCGCGCCTGCGGCGGTCGCACCGCGACATCTACCTTGTACGCCGCAGTGCGCATCCTCCCGGAGGGTTTTTATTCTATAGGAAAATTCGGAGAAATTTCCTATAGAATAAAAAAACGAAACCGTATCATTACAGCTCCGCTTTTAACCTGATTGCTTTCTGATCTATTAATCCGCTGCCAGTTTCACTTTGCAGCGTTTCATATAGCATGCAATTCCATATTTTAAAATTTTATCCACTCCGTTTTCCCGGAGCTCTTCATCATACTTCTTTTCCTCTATCTGCCTCAACGCCCTTTCACAAGCCTGATCTAGATTTCCGTCATTGGCATACTTGATTTCGATGAGGATCGCCATTTCGCTGTTTTCGGTTTCGATCAGGATATCGCTGTATCCTTCGCCGGTTTCCTGACTGGACGATACGTACCACTCTTCCTTCACACCCAGAATTCCAAGCAGTATCCCATGATAAAAGTTCTCTTTCCTTGCTTTTCTTACAAACGTGTCCCGGATACTGATGGTCTTTTTTAAATAGCTTTCAAAAATATCCTCTACCATCTTCTCCTCACCGTTTTTCAGGGCATCACAGAACCGTCTTAATGTATCGCCGTCTTTTGCGACGGTCTTTTTGAAGTATTCCATAATCTGTGTTTTAAAAATCTCCCGGATTTCCAGATTCGGTATCGCAAGTTTATACCGCTTTGCATCAACCCTTCCACGTTGCGTTAAATATCCCGTCATAAACAAAAGACTCCAGACGTTCTCTAAAGACTGATACATTTCCGGATAGATCAGTTCCTGATGAATCTCTTTCGTGATTTCCCCACCGGCAAGCAATTTTTCAATCTCACGCCTGGTTGTAAGATTGTCAGACATTTGAATAAATTTCCTGACAGCATCATTACTGCTGGTATTGATCCAATAGTTTTCCGGAAAGACATTTGCATGGTCTTTGATTTTATCACAGTGGTTCAATACATCCCACGGGCAATATACTTCTACATTGCCAAACTGATACCCGTCGTACCAGCTTTTGATTTCTTCATAATGATCTTCTGTTTCATAATACTTCAGCATTTCTTTTACTTCCGTATCCGAAAAACCAAAATATTCATCATAACGTTCATCTGTAATTGATAATACTTTTAGGTTGTTCAGCCCAGTAAAAATACTCTCTTTCGAAATACGCATACACCCGGTCATCACTGCAAATTTCAGGCTGCTATTCGTTTTTAATGCCTGCTCTAACAGATTACGGATCAAAAATACCATCTGATCATAATATCCATTTTCAAATGCTTTTGCTAATGGGACATCATATTCATCAATGAAAAGAATTACTTTTGTTCCATAATGTTTCTCCAATAATTCCGATAATATTTTCAATCCGCCGCAAAATACGGCTTTACTCATTCTGCTATCTAAGAGTTCCTTATATTCTGACTTATCAAAATCACTAAGATTCCTGCTTTCCAGAAGAAACTGATTTCTACGCGCTATATTCTTCATGATCTGGACCGCAAAATCAAAAGCATCCTCATAAGTTTCAGCATTGATTCCTTTCAGGGAAACTGAAATAACCGGATATTTCCCCATATATTCTTTACAAAGTTTTGTATCTTTAGAAATTTTCAGCCCCTCAAAGATACTCTGATCCTCCTCTATGGAAAAAAAGTGTTCCAACATACTCATATTTAAAGTTTTTCCAAAACGTCGTGGTCTGGTAAAGAGGTTTACCAGACCGCCATTACGGAGCAGTTCAGAGATCAATCCCGTTTTATCCACGTAATAATAGTTATCTTTTATAGTCTGCTCAAAATTTTCTAATCCCACCGGAAGGCGTTTTTTTTCTTCACCCATGTTATTTACACTCCTTCTCTAATAGCGTCTTTCATCTTACTAAGGAACTGTCAATAAATAACTTTTAAATAGCGCGTAGGATTTTTCTTCGAGAGTGCCACTCAAAAATCAGGCGCATAGTGGGCTATGTAACCGATTTTTGAGTGGTGCTGTCGGAGAAAAAGACAAGCGATATTAAAAGTTATTTTTGGACAGTTCCTAAGCTTCGCTGGTTTTGAGACAGATGTTTCTTCATGCGCATAGCGCCTCTAAATACTGATGTATTGATTTTTCATATTGTACATCTTATTATAGGGTGTCCCCATTCAAAATGCAACCATAACGTCCGCCCGTCCCCCTGCGGCATACGTGATCGGATTCCCTCCGGGTATAAAATCTCGCATCTTTCACGCAAGAATCAGGGACATCAGATAAAACGGCACGGCTTCTTCCAGTTGATCATCCAGGATCTCAATCTCAATGCGGTGTTTCATTTTTTTCCCATGATGGAGAACAGGGATAAGCTGCGCGCAGTCGCCCCAGTCTTCCTCAAAATTCCCATCCAGAATCCGGGCCTGATTTTCATCTCCGTCCAGCACCACCTTCGCCCGCAAAGCCGGTCTTGTAACCGACTGCCTGAACTGTACCCCGATACAGGAGGCCTCTTCCTCAAATACGATTCTGTCGCCTGCCCTGCTGCCGATCCATCCATTTTTAAAGAGATCCAAATGTCCCGCCTTTTCTTCCGGATCAGTCCGGAATCCGGAAAGTTCCGGCAAACTCTCCCGTATCGTAAGCCTTCTGGTATACTCATATGCATTGGCAGTCATCGGCGCATGAACCATGTTTTTCTTATCATCTTTCTCTTCATTCTTCCACATGTCTGCCTTTACTTTATTCAAAAACGAGATAATCTCACCTGCCACCAGCTCATGTCCTTTGTCACTGGGATGCAGCCCGTCCCCGGTCAGCTCCTTTTCCTGATACTGTCCCTCCTTCATCCTCCGATACAGCGTATCCCTGATGCTGACATGAGGGATATGATACCAGTCTCCCACTGCATTGTGGCATTCCTGGACATTACTGCCCGAATCATAATACACATTGTTCAGGATCAGCACCGCCGGTTTCGCTTCACTCTCCAGAATCCTTCGTATCACGCCCTCATAGGTCTCCTGAAAGAAATCCTCCTGTCCCGTTTTGTCATTGACGCTGAAATCGACCACAACCACATCAGGCCGGTACATCAGCAGATCCTGCCATACCCTTGCAGCTCCAAAATGTGATGTAGTCCCTCCGATCCCTCCATTCACATAAGAGAACTCCGCCTGTGGAAATGTGCTCTTCCACCATTCAAATACACGATAGGAATAAGACTTTTCATGCTCCGTCGCTGCGCATCCCTGCGTGATCGAGCCGCCGAAAAAGCCAATCGTCAGCTTTTCCCCATCCTCTGCCCTTCGCATACACCTTTTTAATCTTGTAACATAAGACTGCTCCATGATATCCCCCATTTCCATTGTATTACCATCCGATATCCAGTTGTTCGATATAAGCCGTCAGTTCCTCTGCCATTTCCTCCGCTTCCGGTATCCGCAGATGTCCCGGGGTTCCCTGCCCGTTCCGTTTAAAAATATACTGTGTCACTTTTCCATCATCCAGTTCACTCACCATCTCTCCGATGGCTTCATCCCATGCCGGGTCATGGCAGAGAAGCGTTGTACAGCAGATGATATAGGCTTCGGGATAGGTCTGTCTGACCTTTTCAAGGAACGCTTTATAATGCCGTTTCCATTTGCCTGCCTTTTCCCCGTGCGGATCTTCTTTCATATAATCCTCCGGATTGCTGTCATTCTGGCCGAATGCAATGATCACAAGCTGAGGGACATAATTTTCAAAATCCCACGCCAGCACCTCTCCCATGTCCGGATTGTAACGGATCTTGTCCCATGCGGTCTCCATCCCGATATAATCCGGCGCATGGAACCATCCCGTCTGATCCATAAGCGCAATCCCGCCCTGGGCGATGTCATGGATCTGTGCATTCCATTTTCTGGCTGTCATCCACGCATAGGAAAACCAGCTGTTAGAATATTCCCCGTGATGCACCGGATCCTCACAGCCCACATACTCCACCGCTTCCGACACCTCTCCCGCGGATACGGAATCCCCATACACTTCGATTCTTCTTTGGGGCTTCTCTGGCATGTCAAGAAGCCTTTCGCTGTCCCCAATCTCCAGGCCCAGGAGCCTGACCTCATGGCAGGCATCCTGCCTTTTAAAGATCAAAACCTCATGCTCCTGTTTTCCTGTCTCTTCGACCGGAACCTCTAAAACGGCCTCCCCACTCTCCGGAAGCAGAAGCGCCATTTGCTTTCCATCCAGAATACACCCCAGATAGTTATCCCAGTATGCCCGGCGGTTTTCTACATGGATCTTCAGTTCATTTCCTGTAAAACGCATCCCCACCGATGTACATGGGTAGATAAAGACCGGCGCCCCCGGATCACTCCAGTCAATTCTCCCACTATAAGATAACCGCTCATGATCAGGCTTAATCCTCATATTCTTTCCCTCCTGCCTGTGATCTTTCGGAAGTCCTTCCACTATAATTAAATTTGTTTATATCCTCTTTCTCTCCTACATAAATCTTATTTTATCGCTTTGTTAATCAGCTCTGCTAGCTCTTTAACGATGCGCTGCTCCCTCCGACAAACAGGAACTTAATTAAATCTTAGTACAAAATACTATGATTTCATCTTTCCTTTGTTCCACAGCATTTTTATCTTCCACTGAACATAAACCTAATCTATCGCAGCACTCAACCTCTAAATGCCCGTAAAAATGTTCAATGCTGTCAAAAATATGCTGACATTCTCTCATGCTTGTACCTGTTCTTAATGCCACCACATAACCTCTCTTTCCAGAGCTTAAAACTGCATGTGGCTCATGGGTATTACACCAAGGTGTACATCTGTCAATAAAAACTTTAAACTGTCCGGGAATATCTGCCCAATAAGAAGGCGACACCGATATGATAATGTCTGCCCACTCATAATACTCAATTATTTTATCAACATCATCATGCTGAACACATTTTGCAGTATTATGACACGTTCTACACCCTTTACAAAAACTAATATCAAAATCATCAATACATATACTTCTGACCTCGTATCGCTCTTTTAGACATTCTGAAACTATGTTTACTATTTCTGCCGTTGCTCCATTTCTGACAGGGCTACAATTCATCACTAAAACTTTCATTTCGTCCACCTTTCATATCAAACTAGAATAAACCGATTTAAATACCTTTCTGTTTCACTGAGGATGCTTTTTCGAGAGTGCATGTGTAAAAACGCAGGCGTAGC
>VSNK01000157.1 GCA_009774255.1 Faecalicatena sp. | reverse complement strand
ATGAAATATATTTTTTAGTATATCATTTTTTTACAAATTGTAAAGCCGTGAATTTCTATTTTTCTACAACTCCTAACCCAAACAGTTACAGTTCACTGGCCAGCCAGCGAACTGTAACGAATCCGGCCTCTTTAACGTTGCCTTACGGCAAGAGGCCGGATTCCAGCCCCAGTACGTACTGGCCTGTGACCATGCAGCGTGGTGCACGGCCCAGGAGTGTCGTTACTTTTTCCTTCGTATACTGCTTCATCGGTAATGTACCACCGTGATCTGCAGGCTTCTTCTCCCCATATATTCATTGATCGACGGATAGTATGTAAAGGCCATCCGCTTGCGCTGCTTCATATAATCCATACAGGCCCGGACATCGCCGAAATATACGGCGTCCATCCGAAGCCCCCGGCTGTCCTCAACCTGAAATTTCAGGACATTCTGATTCTTTCCCACGATCCGCGGGGAGATCACACGCAGATTTTTCTCTGCGAACAGCGGCTTCTGGTTTCCCTTTCCAAAGGGCTCCAGCAGTTCCAGCTCCCGGATCAGCCTCTCTGAAAGGTAAGCCAGCGGAAGCTGCATGTCGATTGATACCTTTTCCACCAAATCCTCTTCCGTCAATGTCGTCAGTTCATTGATCTTCTTTCGGAAGATTTCTACATTTTCCTCCTTTAGAGACAGTCCTGCCGCCAGCTTATGCCCGCCGAATCTGGTAAACAGCTCGCGGCACCTGCTCATCTCCTCGAACATATGATAATTCTCAATGGAACGCCCAGAGCCTTTCACGCCGTCTTCGGCGGAGGTGAGTACAAAGACCGGACGATAATACCGCTCCCGGATGCGCCCCGCAATGATTCCGGCAATGCTTTCGTGACATTCCGGAAGATATACAACCAGCACCTTATCGTCCTTCAGAGAAGTCTCCTCGATCATCGCGACGGCCTGCTCCACACCTTCTTCCGTCATAACCTTGCGGCTGTCGTTCAAATCCTTTAGTTCACCGGCCAGACGGGCGGCCTCCTCTGCTTCCCGGGCATTCAGAAGTGCCAACGCATGCTTCGCCGTATCCAGCCTGCCGCTGGCATTGATGCAGGGTCCCAGCACAAACCCGATGTGATAGGCACTGATCCTTTCCTCCGGAATCCCGGTACACTTGATCAGCGCTTTCAAACCTTCATTTTGAGTGTTTCTCAGCATTTCCAGACCTTTTTTCACGAAGATCCGGTTTTCCCCGCACAGATCCATCACATCCCCGACCGTTGCGATGGCAACATTTTCGATCAGATGGACGATCCTGCCGCAGTCTTCCTCCATTGCCCGATACAATGCCTCTACCAGCTTATACGCGACCGCCGCCCCGCAAAGTCCTTTAAACGGATATTCACAATCCGGGCGGTGAGGGTCCACCACGGCATCCGCCGGCGGCATCTGGTACTCTCGTACGCCATCCGTCTCCAAATAAGGGATCTCATGATGGTCCGTCACAACAATGGTCATTCCCTGTTCCTTTCCATAGGAGATCTCATCCTGCGCGGCGATCCCGTTGTCGCAGGTGATGATCGTATCGATGCCGTCTTCCAGAGCACGGTCGATCAGCATTTTGTTCAGGCCGAAGCCGTCCCTGATCCGGTCCGGAATATCCGTATCTACATGTGCGCCAAGTCCGGACAGCCCTTCCTGGAGTATATATGTGGCGTTGACGCCGTCAATATCGTAGTCCCCGATCACCCGGATGGACGCACTGTCCCGGATCTTATTTCTCAGGATTTCCACCGCCCTGTCCATATCCTTCATCTGCATTCCGTCATACAGATCCGCAAGCGTGCCGCCTACATACCTGTCGATTTCCTGATCCTCCACCACATCCCGGTTGCGGATCAGCCTGGCAAGAATCGGGGAAATATGATACTTTGCGGCAATCCCGTTGAAATCTGCTTTTCTCATCTTCACGAACCATTTTTCCATGATATGTTCCTCTTCTCTTCGAAACTTTATTATATACTCACGGCCGATGAAATCTGCCGTGAGTATCGCGCCAGCCGCAGCCGCGAAGCGGCATAATTCCGCATGCGGCTGTGCGCATCACTTTATACTGGCGGCAGATTTATCTGCCGCGCAGTATAATTCAAGGCCTGACCGGCCGCGAACCGTAACGAAATTTTATCTCTTACAGCTTTTTTCTGTCTCTGGCCGGATAGAAAGAGGCGGCTTCCCTCCTGCTTCTGACCAGAAGGGAGGCCGCCTGCCCCTTTTTCTTACGGCTGTACACCGTAACATTTATTTCGCTGACTCTGCCTTTTTACCCTCATAGCTCTTCATGATATACCACAGTGCTCCCGTGATACATACGGAAGAGTAAGCACCGCATACGATACCTACCATCAGCGGCAGCGCAAATTCCTTGATGGAGCTGACGCCCATGATAAACAGTACCAGTACCATGATAAATGTCGTCAGAGAAGTATAAATACTTCTTGTCAGTGTACGGGTGATACACCGATTGACCAGGAGATCCAGTCCCTCGCTCTTTTTCTTTGTGTGCAGTTCCTCACGGATCCTGTCAAAGATCACGATGGTCGCGTTGATCGAATATCCGACGATCGTCAGCATACATGCGATGAAGGTATTTCCTACGGAAACTCTTGCCACCACATAGAAGGCAAGAACTACAAGTACGTCATGCAGAAGAGCCGCTACCGCGCTGGTCGCAAACCGGATATCCTTGAACCGGAACCAGATATACAGCAGCATACAGATCGTAGCCACGATCACCGCGATGATCGCGTCCTGGCGCATCTCGGAGCTTACGGTCGCACTGATATTTTCCGTCGCGATCTCCGCCTCATCCGCGCCGAAATTGTCAACCATTGCCTTGTTGAATGCTTCACGCTTATCCAGATCCAGAGTCTGTGTCTTGAATATAACCTGATTGGTGCCTTCTACCTTCTGCACCTGTACATTATTGTCTCCCGTCGCGTCCTCGATCAAAGGAACGATATTCTGATCGATCTCCTCCAACGTATACTCCTTGTCAAAGGTCACACTGGTGGAGGTTCCTCCCATGAACTCCAGGCTGTAATTCATAACGCCCCTGCCCTGGGCTCCGTTGATACCCATAAAGACAAATCCTGCCACGATTAGTACAATGGAAATTCCAAAGAACACTTTTCTTTTTCCAAGGAAATCCACCGGCTCACGCTCTGCCTTTTTCGCATGTCCGTAGAACTTCTGATCACGGATCCCGATCGCATAGAAGGAGTAGATGATGATCCTGGTAATGACCAGTGCCGTAAACATGGATACGATAATACCCATTGCCAGTGTCTGCGCAAAACCTTTGACCGTACCGCTTCCCAACCATTGCAGAACCAGAGCGGCAATCAATGTGGTGATATTTCCGTCCAGAATCGCGGACATTGCTTTCTGGAATCCGGCATTCAGAGAACTCTTTACGGATTTTCCCTGTGCCAGCTCTTCCCGGACTCTGGCAAATATGATTACATTCGCGTCTACTGCCATACCAATGCCAAGGATGATACCCGCGATACCTGGCAGCGTCAGCGTAATATCAAATGCATTAAGCAGGACAAGAATCAGCCCCGTGTAGACCAGAAGCGCAAGGCTGGAAGCAAATCCCGGAAGAAGGTATGCTGCGCACATAAAGACAAATACAATGGCAAGTCCGATGGCCCCGGCTTTCAGACTGGTGCTGATGGCCTCCTCGCCAAGCTGTGCGCCGACCACATTGGAGCGCAGTTCCTCCAGCTCCAGACTCAGACCGCCGATCCGGATCGTGGAAGCGATCCGATCCGCCTCCTCAAAGCTCATGCTTCCCTCAATGATCGCCTGTCCGTTCTTGATCTCCGAATTGACATTGGGCACACTGATAAATTCCCCGTCATAATAAATTCCGATGCTTTCCCCTGCGTCGAGTGCTTTCTTGGTAGCTTCAGCGAACTTTTCCGTTCCTTCCGGATTCATCTCCAGAGAAACCACGTTCTGGTTCGCGTTGGTCAATTGGTTGGTCTGCACCTGCGCGGACGCGCTTTTGATATCGAGGCCGGTCAGCACGATAGAGCCGTCCTCTTTCTGCAGTTCTTCAATGGTCTTATTCAATTCGTAGGAACCGTTTGCCTGCTGCGTGTAGTTCTTATCTCCGTCGCTGTCTGTCTCCGCGATAAAATAGAGAGACCCGGGCTGTCCCAGTTCATCCAGAATCGTATTCGCGTTGGTCACGCCCGGAATTTCGATGCTGATCCGGTCATCGCCTTCCTGATATACGGTTGCTTCCGTACTATACTGCTCTACACGCCGCTGCAGCTTGTAGATCGTGTCTGCCATATCCTCCGCCGACGGGGTGCCGCCCTTCACCTGGTAGGTGATGCTGACACCGCCCTCCAGATCGAGGCCCAGCCTGATATTTCTTGCCGCGCCGGCACCGCCCTTTCCAAATCCTACCGCAGCCGTAAACCCTAACAAGCCGATCAGGGCCACCATCAGGATCAGGCTGATAATGCCTTTACTTTTTTTCATGACTTTTGTTCCTTTCCGTATCCTTTCTTTTATTCATCCGTTGCTTTGTCTGCCAGTGCAGCCTGGATCATGATCGCGCATTCCACGCGCTTTCTCTCCATCTCACAGCTCACATCATAAGTATCATGGATCGTGTGATGGAATTTATATGAATTTGCCATGCAGCCGCCGCTGCAGTAAAAACGAGCAAAGCATTTTCTGCATTTTTCCTTGGAATACACACTGCAGCTTCGGAATTCTTCCGCAATCTCCGGCTTCACAACGCCCTCTTCCACATTTCCCATCAGAAACCTCTCGTCTCCCACGAACTGATGACAGGGATACAGGTCGCCCCATGGCGTCACCGCCAGATATTCCGTGCCGGAACCGCAGCCGGACAATCTCTTTGCCACGCAGGGACCTCCCTCCAGGTCGATCATGAAATGAAAGAACTGAAATCCCTTTCCCTTTTTTTCATATTCCACGATGGTCTTTGCCAGCGTATCGTATTCCTGGAAGATCCGGGGCAGGTCACTCTCACGGATCGCGTAAGGGTCCGTATCCTCCCCCACCACCGGCTCAATGGAGATCTGGCGGAATCCCAGCTCCACATAATGCATCACGTCTTTTGCAAAATCCAGATTTTCTCTGGTAAAGGTACCGCGGATATAATACTTCTCCTGATTCCGGCTTTCGGCCAGCTTTTGGAACTTCGGTACGATCAGGTCATAGCTGCCGCTGCCGCCTGGGAAGGGCCGCATCTTATCGTTAACCTCTTTCCTGCCGTCCAGGCTCAGTACCACATTGTCCATCTCCTGGTTGACGAACTGCTGCACCTCATCATTTAGAAGCACGCCGTTGGTTGTCAGCGTGAACCGAAAATGCTTGTCATGCTGCTTTTCCAGCTCTCTTCCGTAGGCCACCAGCTCCTTCACCGTCTTCCAGTTCATGAGCGGCTCCCCGCCGAAGAAGTCTACCTCCAGATTCCGTCTCTTCCCGGAGCTTTTAACCAGAAAATCCAAAGCCTTTTTTCCAACCTCCGCGGACATCATCGCACGCTTTCCGTGATATTCCCCTTCCCCTGCGAAACAATATCTGCAGGCCAGGTTGCAGTCGTGTGCGATATGTAAGCACAGCGCCTTGACTACCGTCTTCCGCTGCTTCACTTCATCTATATAATCTTCATAAATATCCTGTGTGAACAATTGCCCCGCTTTCGTAAGCTCCTCCACTGCCTCCAGCACTTCCGCTACGTCCTGCAGCGGATATCCTGCAAGCTCCGCCCGGAGATACTCCATGGTCTCCGGGCTTTTCAGCGTATCGCAGGTGTGGGACGGATTCTGTCTTTCCAGGCAGGCGATCACATCATAGGCGATCTTGTCCACCACGTGGACGGAACCGCTGTTCACATCCAGAACGATGTTATAACCTTGATTCTGATACTGATGTATCACTAAGATACCCCGCTTTCTGCTTCGTTATATTTATACATGGATAAAGCAGCGACTCCGGCCGCTGCCTTAACGATCTTGCATGTCCAGCAGATTCTGTCTATTTCTTATGCTCACATGTCTGGTTCCCTACCGTACAGGAAGTCTTGCATGCGGACTGACAGGACGTCTGACATTCTCCGCATCCGCCTTTATTCACTGTATGGTTCAATGTCTGCGTATTCAATGTCTTAATGTGTTTCATCTCTTCTCCTCCTACTCATCATGCTCTGCGGTGATACCTAAGTAAGAGCTGTTGACGGGATATCTTCCCATTCTCAGGCTATGGACACCGCTGCTCCGCAATATTATAGCACAATGCCCTCTGATTTTAAAGCATTTTTTTCGGAATTGTTGCAATTCACGGCCATTACGTTACAGTTCACTGGCCAGCCAGCGAACTGTAACGAATTCAGCCCATTTTAAGTCGCCTTCGGCGAGGGGCTGAATTCTATTCAAGGCGCAGCGTGCATCCTCCCAGCCAATCAGCGTAGTGATTGGCTGGGGAGTGAACAGTAACGCCATTACGCCATAAAGTCTAACGGCAGAAGCCGTAAAATGCCCGATATCCTTTCACGGCTTCATACAGATCGGCCTTGCTGGTGACTTCCCAGGGAGCATGCATGCTCAGCACTCCAAGTCCGCAGTCGATCACATCCATCCCGAACTTTGCCATAATATAGGCGATGGTCCCGCCGCCGCCCTGGTCTACGGCACCCAGCTCCGCCGTCTGGAAGGTCACATGCTGTTCTTCCATGATCCGCCGCAGCTGCGCCATATACTCGGGGTTGGCGTCATTTGCCCCGGTTTTTCCTCCGCTTCCGCTGTATTTATTAAATACCAGCCCGTTCCCAAGATAGGCACTGTTTTTCTTTTCATAATATTTTTCAAACATGGGGTCATAGGCTGCACTCACATCCGCAGAAAGCATCCGTGAATTCATAAGAGTCCGCCGCAGCCGAAGCTCAAAGGGAATCTGTTCCCCTGCATTTCCCGGAAGCTGCCCCCCGGACAGGGCAAGGATCTCGGCCACCGCATTTTCAAAAAAGCGGGACTTCATACCTGTGGCGCCGTTGCTGCCCGTCTCTTCCTTATCCACCAGCAGGCAGCAGGCAGTCCTGGAAAATCCTCCCCCTACGGCAGCTGTTTCCTCCCGATCCTGCATAGGATCAGAATCAGCCTTGCCGTCCGTATTCCCCAGCAGCGCTGTCAGGGCGGCAAAGGCGCAGCTCCGGTCATCCTGTCCATAGGCAAGAATCATACTCCGATCCACCCCGCACTCCCTGGCTCTTCCTGCCGGTACGATCTCCAGTTCCGCAGAGAGAAAATCCTCCTCCTGGATCCGATATTTATCAAACAAAAGATCCAGGACATGCTGTTTTGCCTCCTTTTCTTCCACAGGACGGTTTCCGATCAGCAGATCCATCTTCTCCGCGTCAAAAAAATCCTTTACCTTCTGTTCGTTCCGCTCTTTTCCCAGGTGAGGCAGCAGATCCGTGATCACGAATACCGGATCCTCCTCCTTCTCCCCGATCTCTATGGCAGCAGCAGTTCCGTCCTTTCTGACAATGATCCCGTGCAGCGCAAGCGGACAGGCGAACCATTGATATTTCTTGATTCCGCCATAATAATGCGTATCCAGATAAACATTTCCGGCCTCCTCATAGCAGGGAACCTGCTTGATATCCAGCCGAGGGGAATCTACATGGGCGCCGATGATATTGAGGCCCTTTTCCGGCGGCTCCGTCCCGATCCGGAAGAAGGCGGCAGACTTCCCCATATAAGATAAATAAACCTGATCCCCCGCTTTCAGCCTTGTCCTCCCACGGATCATTTCCGACAGATCCCGGAAGCCCGCCGCCTCCGCTGTGTTGACAGCTTCCGCAATACATTCTCTTTCCGTTTTTCCCACATCCAAAAAGCGGCGATATAAAGAACTCAGTTCTTCCACCGCCGCCATATCTTCCATGCCATAAGCTTTCCATGCATTTTTTCTTTCCATAACTATCCGCTCCTTATTATAATTATACTTACGGCCGATGAAATCTGCCGTGAGTATCGCGCCGGCCGCAGCCGCGAAGCGGCAGATTTCCTTATGCGGCTGTGCGCATCATGTTATACTGTGCGGCAGATTTATCTGGCGCGCAGTATAACTCTGCTTATAGTATGGAATAAATTTATATTTTTATACTATCGCTTTCCACTATTTCCGTATGAGGTGTTTATCAAAACGCTCCGTTGCCGCTGTTTGGCGATTCTAATTTATTTTGATTTTTTGCACTCAGCTGCAAGGCATCCGGCCAGTACAGTGATGGGGCGGGCATCCAGCCCCTCGCCGTCAGGCGACTTTCCAATGGGCTGGATGCGTTACAGTTTGCGGTCGGTTAGGCCGTGAACTGTAACTTAAATCATGTTCTGTAAAAACGCACGGTACCCCCTGTATGCCTCATATACATCCGCCTTACTCGAAATCTCCCACGGCGCATGCATACAGAGAATTGCCACGCCTCCATCTATCACTTCCATGCCATATTCCGCCACTATGTACGCGATGGTTCCGCCGCCGCCTGCGTCGATCTTCCCAAGCTCCGCCATCTGAAAGCTGACTTTATTCTCATCAAATACCCTGCGCAGCTTTGCGATATATTCCGCGTTGGCATCATTAGCTCCTCTCTTTCCTCTTGACCCGGTATGCTTGTTTAATACCGGTCCCTTTCCGAAGAAACAGGAGGACTTCTTGTCAAATACCTCTCCATATAACGGATCATAGGCCGCGCACACATCCGATGAGATCATGGCAGAATTGGCCAGTGCGCGGCGCAGCTTTAATTCGGAATAGCCTCCCGCTCTGTCATACAGCTCGGCGACCGCGTTCTCAAAGAACCGGGAATTCATCCCCGTTGCCCCTGTACTGCCGATTTCCTCTTTATCCACCAGGATACAGCAGGTCGTACGTGCCGTGTCCTCCGTATCCAGCATGGCTGCCAGAGACGTATATGCACAGATCCGGTCATCCTGTCCGTAGGACATAATCATACTTCTGTCCAGTCCGCATTCCCGGGCCCTTCCTGCCGGCACCACTTCCAGCTCCGCTGACATCAGGTCCTCCTTTTCAATATGGTACGTTTCCTCAAGCAGCTTCATGATCTGCGCGGCGGCGGCATCCTTTTCCTCTCCCTTTAACGGCCTGCTCCCGATCAGAATATCCAGATTTTCCCCATCTACCACCTCAGAAGCCTTCTTCTCCATCTGCCTGGAAGAGAGATGAACCAGAAGATCGGTCACTGCAAATACCGGATCCGTATCCTTTTCCCCAATGGACACCACTTCCTTGGAGCCATCCCTGCGCACGATCACGCCATGGACTGCCAGGGGCACTGTCACCCACTGATATTTCTTGATTCCTCCATAATAATGGGTATCAAAATATGCGAATCCGCTGTCCTCATACAAGGGGTTCTGTTTCAAGTCCAGCCGTGGGGAATCAATATGCGCTCCAAGGATATTCATGCCTTTCTCCAGGCTGTCCGTCCCCAAACGGAACAGAACGATCGACTTCTCCATCCATGCCGCGTATACCTTGTCACCGGGCACAAGATGTTCTGCCGTATACAAATCGCGGTATCCCTTTGCCTCTGCCTGCCGTATTATCTCAGCCACGCACTCCCGTTCTGTCTTTCCGGCATCCAGAAAGCTGCGGTAATTTCCGCACACTTTTTCCAATTCTTCCAGTTCATTCTCTTCATACGTAAGCCACAAATTTTCCGCTCTCATGTATCCTATTCTCCTATCATCATTCCAGTATATTCTTGTTCATTTAAGAAATTTCTTTCAAAATATCCCTACGGAAAGCCCCGCAGAAAACTACGGGGCCTTTGGTTTTTCCTTTTCTTTTAAAATCTGAGTTTATCCTCAAAGTATGCTTTCAGTTCCTCGATCTTTACTCTTTCCTGCTCCATGGTATCACGGTCACGCACGGTCACAGCACCGTCTTCCTGGGAATCAAAATCATAGGTCACGCAGAACGGAGTTCCGATCTCATCCTGGCGGCGATAGCGCTTTCCTATATTTCCGCGGTCATCGTATTCACAGTTATAATATTTTGAGAGTTCCGCATATACCTTTTCCGCGCCCTCATTCAGCTTCTTGGACAGCGGCAGTACACCCACCTTGACCGGAGCCAGCGCCGGATGGAAATGAAGCACTGTCCGCATCTCTCCGCCTTCGAGTTCTTCCTCATCATAAGCGCTGCAGAGGAAAGCCAGCACCATGCGGTCCGCTCCCAGAGACGGCTCGATCACATAGGGGACATACTTTTCATTTTTTACGTCATCAAAATAAGTAAGATCCTGCTTGGATACTTCCATATGCCGGGACAAGTCATAGTTGGTGCGATCCGCAATCCCCCACAATTCTCCCCAGCCGAACGGGAACAGGAATTCTACGTCCGTCGTTGCCTTGCTGTAGAAAGAAAGCTCTTCCTTCTCATGGTCACGGTAGCGTACCTCATCATCCTTTAACCCTAGAGAGCTCAGCCAATCCAGACAAAACTTCTTCCAGTACGCGAACCATTCCAGATCTGTGTCTGGCTCACAGAAGAATTCCAGCTCCATCTGCTCGAACTCTCTGGTACGGAACGTGAAGTTGCCCGGCGTGATCTCATTGCGGAAGGACTTTCCGATCTGCGCGATACCGAAGGGGATCTTCTTTCTGGAAGTCCTCTGCACATTCTTGAAATTCACAAAAATCCCCTGCGCGGTTTCCGGCCTCAGATACACCGTATTCTTTGCATCCTCGGTCACACCCTGGAAGGTCTTGAACATCAGATTGAACTGACGGATATCCGTAAAATTATGCTTCCCGCAGGTCGGGCAGGGAATCTGGTGCTCCTCAATAAAAGCGGTCATCTGCTCCTGCGTCCACGCATCTACGGTTCCCTCCAAAGCGATCCCCTTTTCCTCGCAGAAATCTTCGATCAGCTTGTCCGCACGGAAACGCTCATGACATTCCTTACAGTCCATCAGCGGGTCGGAAAAGCCGCCAAGATGGCCGGATGCCACCCACGTCTGCGGATTCATGAGAATCGCGCAGTCCACGCCCACATTATAGGGGGATTCCTGTACGAACTTCTGCCACCATGCTTTTTTCACATTATTCTTCAGCTCCACGCCAAGATTGCCGTAATCCCATGTATTCGCCAGACCACCGTAGATCTCGGAACCCGGATATACGAACCCCCTTGATTTCGCAAGGGCCACAATCTTTTCCATTGTCTTTTCTGCCATAATATCTGTTCCTCACATTCTTTTTCATCATATTTACAAAACCATAGTCAATTATAACGAGTATGAAAAGATTTGTAAAGACAAACATCCATCGAAATCATTTATGGATTTTGTGGTTAGTTGCCTTGCAGCGGAGTGCAAGGCAACATGTGAACAGTAACCTGTGGCTGTTACAAAATATTCAGCAGGATTCTGGTCACAAATCTTCCGTCTTCGATGGTAAAGTCCGTTTCTCCGTTATAATGTGAGACTGCCTTTACAATGCTGGAGATTCCAAGACCTTTTTCCTTTCCTGACTGAAAATTCCCTTCCGGTATTTGAAGATCCCCGGCGCAGGTATTGCTGCACTGTATGATGATCTTATTTCCTTTTTTCGCGATATACATATCGATTTCCTGCTCAGTTCGGCCGGAATTGACACATCCGTGAATCGCGTTTTCGAACACATTGGCAAGGATGGCGACCCAGTCTATATCCCGGACCGTACTCTTCTGTGAGACCCCCGCATCCAGGAATACCTCTATATTTTTCGCTCTCGCCTGTCTGGCATAGGCTGAGAGGATACAGTTCACTGTCGGATTCGCGCAGATAGAATCTATCCTCCGGTTTTCCACATTCTCACCATATTGATCGAGATAACGGATCAGATTTTTCATATCCCCCTTCTCCACATACTCTTTGATCAGGAGAATATGGTGCCTTACATCATGGCGGATCCTCGCCGCCTCCTTCTCGGAGTCTTTCACAAGTTCAAGCTGGCTGTGCAGAAGCTGTTCATTCAATTCCAGCAATTCCTTTTCTGTCTGGAAATAATGTTCCCTGCCGAGATGGATATACAGATAGAGAATGGTATATTGAAGAATTCCTACCATGAACAGCACAAAAAAAGCCCGCACCATGTTAAATATGGAAAATCCCTGAAGATTCGGCCAGTATGCAATGACCGCACCGGTGAAAATGGACAAAAATAAAGTCAGGGTACTGAACAGATCCATCTCTTGGATCAAAAGGTCTATACTGTCAAAAAACGGTTTCCTAAGTTTTTTCCAGGTAAAAATAAGGATGACCAAAAAAGAGAGGTACCTTACCAGGATATCCACCCATAGATTTCCATGGAACCACCAGCGAGACACATCCACGCCAAGGAATACACCTACGGAAAACAGATAAAATGAAACCGCGATCTTGTATAAGGAGACGTATATGATTTCTCCGCTCATCAGACTGCAAAAAATTCCAATAATAGGGATTGTTGACAGAGGCGCCATCTTTACAAAGCTTTCATAAGCCAGAAGATACCATATATTGTAACCGAACAGCAAAAAAAGACCAAAGGCCACATAACAGATGATTGTCTTTTTCATTGAAAATCTTGGCCGGTCCAGCATCAGAAAAAATGACATCATTAATACGATACTCATCCCATTTCGCAGAAGCGCAATCCAAATCCCTCCTCCTAGCATCTTTCATTCCTCCTCTGTCCAAATCATTTCAGAAAAAATGCAACATATTTTTTATTATACCATGATTTTCGGCAGAAATTCTACCAAATGGGATAACTCATAAATTTTCAGGGATAAAAACGTTACATGTCACATCCCGACCAATCACCACGCTGATTGGCCGGGAGGATGCACATAAAAGCTGGTATTCAGGCCGCCCATTGCCACAGGCAATTCAAAATGCGGCCTGAGTTACAGGTCACGCCTGGACCGTGCACCACGCTGCACGGTCACAGGCCAGTATGTACTGGGGCCGGAATCCGGCCTCTTGCCGTAAGGCAATTTTAAATAGGCCGGATTCGTTACAGTTCGCTGGCTGGCCAGTGAACTGT
>VSNK01000156.1 GCA_009774255.1 Faecalicatena sp. | reverse complement strand
ATACTACCCTGATCAGAAGTACCTTATCATTGCCAAGATTCATGTTCCCCTTTGCATGAGCGGTAAGCTGCGGTTCGCACCCGCCCTGTGCCGCCAGAAAACAGAAGGTGATCAGTTCACGCTGTTTCAGGTCTAAACCGCCCCTTGTATAATAGTCGCCAAAGCAGTTTGCCGCCAGCCACCGATTGATATGCCCTGCTTTCCACGCTTCCTTCATATGCGCCCCGAAAATCTCTGCCTGCGCCTCCGCACCCTTTTCCAGCCTATCTTCCGCGGTCGTAGTCGCCAGGGCAGGAAGCGGCAGGCTTACGCCGCGCGCGGTCAAAATGTCGTTCGTAACGGCTAGAAACGGCATCACTCTGCCAATCCCGAGATAATCCACGGCCTGATAAACCACCTCTTTCACCATAACAGGTGAAATTCCCCCATCCAGTGCTTTCGGCAGTATTTCTTTATAAACATCCATTCCCTGACATCCCAGCAATGTGGCAAGGATCGCCAGATAACGTGTCTCTTCCGGGAGTTCCTGACCGGGTTCCTTCACCACTTCTTCCAATGTAAAATGCTCCATGATCTTCATAAATTCCGGATCTGTCTCGTAATAATTCATCATCACTCAAAAACCTCCTGTGATTTTTCGTTTTCTCTTCGTTGTTTTCATCCCAGCCTTCCATATGCCTCGTCATCCACTGGCTCGCACCACTCGTTTTTTGTCTCTTCACCGGGAACTTCTACCGCAATATGAGAAAACCAACTGTCTGCTTTCGCACCGTGCCAGTGTTTTACTTCCGCCGGAATCGTAATGACTGTCCCAGGCTCAAGGCTGACCGCTTCATTTCCCTCCTCCTGATACCAGCCGCTTCCCGCAGTACAGATCAGAAGCTGTCCGCCGCCACTTTTTGCATGATGGATATGCCAGTTGTTCCGGCAGCCTGGCTCAAAGGTGACATTTGCCAGGAACACCGCCGTCTCCTTCGGATTCGTGAGAGGATTCAGGTAGGAATTGCCGATAAAATACTGTGCAAACGCCGTATTCTCCTGTCCCAATCCAAATACATTCTGTTTATCAAACTCTTCTTTACTGTTAATCTCCATAACTTATCTCTCCTTTTCTTTCTTCGCATTTTTCTGTATTTCGTGCCTCAGGTAATCCATATCTGCTATCTGCTTTTCCTTAAAATGAATTTCATCCAGCGTCTTTTCTCTTTTCTTATCCAGCATTGCCAGCCGTATGGACTCTGTGCGGCCGCCTTCCACCGTAAGCCGCATATAGGTTTCTACTTCGCTTCTGTTAAAGCCTATATCCCTCAGTGTCATCATCATGCCGAGACGTTCTATGTCCTGATCGTCATACTGCCATACCCCCATATCCTTCTTTGCCGCGCCGCACAAATCCCAGCTTTCATATTCTTTCAGCATTTCAAGAGGAATTTTATAACGCTCGCTTGCCTCATCCATTGTCATTTAGAAAACCACCCCCTTCTCCTCCGCTTGCGCTCCTGTTTCGGAACATCTATATTGTAAATCCGTTTTCGTATAATGTCTAATACTCATATCGAATTATTAAAAATGCCTGAAACGTATTTCTTACGTTTCAGGCGCTTTGTTCTTGTTTTTATTTTATTTTCCTTTTGTTTCCCACAGAAAATACGGGGAATCAACTGATATATTCGTTATTTTTCTGCTACTTCTAATTTTTTTCATTCCTGGTCCATCTACCATAGATCGCCGTTGCACATAACACCGACACGAACGTATTCGCCATCGAATTTAAGTCAATGCCGTTTATATTACAGATTATATTGATGATCATATCAACGGCCATAACTCCCGCTAAGACGGCAATTCCTTTCAATAAATGATTCTTCATAACCTCATACCACCTTCCAAAACAATATGTATTTCGTAGGATAGTATACCAAAGAAAACACTCCTTCTCCCAAAACAGTCATAAAATGTCTCATTTCGTAAATTAGTGCGTTTTTTTCTGCAAAAGCATGCGCTTATTCATCATTTTTGCAGGACATCGCTTGATACAAAGAATCAAATACAGTATAATAGGTATTGCGCTGAAGCGCAAGCAGGTCATCAATTTTCTGGCGAAAATTGATGACAAATTATAATCAGGAAAGTTAAAAATAAGGAGGGCTCGATTGAAATGCTGGTGTCTTTTTTTCTGCTTTCCCTTGCAATTCGTAATGTTTGGCCTCAGCGAATGTGCCCGAAAGCGTTCCTCGTGCTTTATATGCTGCTGTTGCTTGCCGGGATGCCAGTCACGCTTCTGTCCTGTATACCGTACGGCCTGTTTGGGATTCTGGCGGCAACCTGTATATTTGGACTGCTTACCTGCCGGAACACCGCACCCCAGAATGTATGTATGGGCATGATTGGATTTGTGCTTACCCTCGTGACAGAAGAAGTTCTGTCCTGGCTTCTACATATGCTGATTCCCCCGGCTTTCTCGGATCTGCAGAATATGCGCTATATTTCCTTCGGTGTCAATCTGGTCCACATTGTGCTGTTTTATTTTATGACGCTGTTCTGCGGCAGGCTGCTGAAAAAATTATTGCTGTCAGGCAAGGGGATCCTGCGGCTCCAACAGACGTGGTATCTGATCGACGCCGCATTGCTGCTTCTAATCACCATCTATCTGTTCGATGATCTGATTCCTGGGCAAAATGGCTCGCTCGGCAGAATGATCTATAATAATGCTCTACATATTTCCGGGTATCTTCTGGTGATGCTTTTTCTGCTTCTTGCCATGCGCCGTACCTGGATGGAGCAAATGCAGACGGAGGCAAAACAGAAAGCTCTGCAGGATCTGCAGGACTACACGCACAATCTGGAAGTCATGTATAATAGCCTACGCTCTTTTAAGCATGATTACGTCAACATTTTGCTCTCTCTGTCCGGATATATTGAAAATGGCGACATGGACGAGCTTAAGAATTTTTTTGAATATAAAATATTCCCGACGAAGAATCTGATCGATCAGGGGGATTACAAATTGAATCAGCTCGGCAATATCGGAGTGCTGGAGATCAAGAGCCTGCTCTGTGCAAAAATGATCTACGCCCATGAGTCGGGAATTGATGTCACGATCGATATTCCTGACAGAGTGGACAGCTTTTTGATCGATACCGTGGATCTTGCCAGAGTACTGGGAATCTTTTTGGACAACGCAATCGAAGCCGCGCTGGAGACGGAACAGCCGCAGATCGGCTTAAATGTCCTCCAAAATCAGGCCGGAGTTTCCGTCATCATAAGCAACTGTTTTGAGGATCACGGCCTGATGCTACACAGATTAAAGGAAGAAGGCTTCAGTACAAAGACCGGACATTCGGGGATCGGGCTTTCCAACGTACAGAAGATCCTCGGGGCCTATGAGAATGTGCTGCTGGAAACCACCATGCAAGGCGGCTGTTTTATGCAGCATATGGAATTAGTGTACTGACATAGGCTTGCCGGTGGACAGGCCGCATGAAAGGAGTGACATCATATGCTGGACATTTTCGTGTGCGAAGATCATGCCGCACAGCGGCGCTCTATCGTGCAGATCATTCAAAATACCTTGCTGATGGAAGAGCTGGATATGCAGCTTGTCATGGATGTGGAAAATCCTCACGTGCTGCTGGATAAGGTCAGGGCCAGCCGGAACACGGGCATTTATTTCCTGGATATTGACCTGAACAGCGACATGAACGGAATGAAGCTGGCGCAACAGATTCGGTTGTATGACCCCCGCGGTTTCATCATATTTATAACCGCACATTCGGAACTGAGCTACATGACCTTTCAGTATCGGGTGGAGGCAATGGACTTTGTGTTAAAAGACAACCCTGCCGAAACGAAAGTGAAGATCCGGGAATGTCTGTTAAATGCAATGGAACGCTATACGCTCCAGACCAACAGGACACATAAGGTCTATACGATTGAAACCGGCGGGCGGCGGATCAGCGTGGATTATGATGACATTTTCTTTTTTGAAACCTCCGGCAATATCCATAAAGTCATTCTTCATGCGAAAGACCGCCAGATTGAATTTTCCGGCACGATAAAGGAACTGGCACGCACATTAGGTGATGATTTTGTGCGCTGCCATCGGTCATTTCTGGTGAATAAAAATAATATAAAGGAAGTCGATGAGAAAAACCGGGTCATCTATTTTAACAATGGAGAGAGCTGCCTTGTGTCTACACGTATGATGAAGGGGTTATAAAGCAAACGACCGCATGGCTATAATGGGGGCTTTGGGCATACCTTGTGAAACGACCGCATGGCTATAACAGGATTACATTGGAGGTGAAGCTGACATGGAATTGAAGAAAAAACTCCCCATTGGAATCGAATTTTTTAAGGATTTCAAGAGAGATGGTTTCTACTATGTGGATAAAACAGGCTTTATTCGTGATCTGGTGAATTCGCGCGGAAGCGTGAACCTGATCACAAGACCCCGCCGCTTTGGAAAGAGCCTGAATATGGATATGTTAAAAAGCTTTTTTGAGTTCGGCGCGGATCCTGCTCTGTTTGAAGGGCTGGAGATTTCCAGGGAGAAGGCAATCTGTGAGCAATATATGGGGAAATATCCGGTCATCTCCATCAGTTTGAAGGATGCGGCCGGGCTGGATTTTCAGACTGCCTATGACATGCTGGGTTCTGCTGTCAGTGAAGAGGCGGAGCGTTTCGGCTTTCTTCTGGACAGTGAAAAACTGACATCCTCTGAAAAAAAAAAGCTAAGCCGTCTTATGGAGTGTGACTTTAAAAAAACGTTTTATCTCCATAGCAGCTTAAGGCTTTTGACAAAGTTACTCTTCAAGCATTATGGGATTCCGGTGATCGTTTTGATCGACGAGTATGATGTCCCTTTGGACAAAGCTTACCAATACGGCTATTATCCTGAAATGGTCAATCTCATCCGTTCCTTGTTCAGCCAGGTGTTTAAGACAAATGGGAATCTGTATTTTGCCGTGATCACGGGGTGCCTTCGGATTTCCAGGGAGAGCATATTCACAGGGCTTAATAATTTTAAGGTCAGGACCATATCTGACGTAGACTTTGCAGAATATTTTGGCTTTACTGATGATGAAATAAAGGAGTTGCTATATTACTACGGACTGGAAGCTTCCTTTACACAGCTGAAAGAATGGTATGATGGGTATCGTTTTGGTAATGTAGATGTATACTGTCCATGGGATGTAATTAACCAATGTGATAAATTTCGGGCACGCGCCAATGCTCCCATGGAAGCGCACTGGGAAAACAGCAGCAGCAACGCCATTGTACAGGACATTCTGGAAACGGCAACGGCAACTACAAAAAATGAGATTGAAGCCCTGATTTCCGGCGAATCTGTGGAGAAGGTTCTGATTCCGGAGCTGACCTATACGGATCTGAACAGTGATGACAGTGAGATACGCCAGAGTTACCTGTGGAGTGTATTATATGCGACAGGCTATTTAACCGATGCCAGCCTGCCCAAAAATGGGGTTCATAAGCTTGTGATCCCGAACCGGGAAGTGTTGGGTATCTATACGAAGCGGATCCGCTCCTGGTTTAAGGTAAAAACTGTAAGTGATACGACCGGATGGAAAGCCTTCTGCACTGCGGTAAAGGCCGGGGAATATGAGGAAGTAGAAAGATTATTTAATGCGTTTATGTCTGACTCTATCAGCATTCGGGATACTTATGTGAAGAAAGAAATGAAAGAAAACTTTTATCATGGGATGTTATTGGGATTATTACGTGCAGAAGGAAGCTGGAGCGTCAGGTCGAATGCAGAATCAGGCGTAGGCTACACAGATATCCGGCTGGAAATTCCAATAACCAGGGTCGGTTGTATCATTGAGGTAAAATATGCAGAAAACGGAAGATATGACCATGCCTGCGCCAAAGCTATGGAACAGATTGAAAATGATGGGTATATTGAGTCCCTGAAGCAGGATGGAATACAGACGATCCATAAATACGGAATCGCATGTTACAGGAAAACCTGCAGAATATCATATTGTCTGGAAACTGTATAATGCAGCCTTGACATAAAGATTACCATTGGATCATCCGAATAGGGGCTATCGTGAAATGACTGGCATATGCTTTGTCTGGTTGGATATCACAACAAGGATATCATGCAGAAATGTCATTTTCCGACCGCCCCTCCGAATGCGTCATATCGTTTTATCTTTTAATCGTTCTGTTTCAATTTCCATTGTCAAAAGCGGTCCTGCTAATTTGTCAACTCATAATATTTTTACCATCGTATATTCATCCCGATAACTGCCGTCATCATACTTGATGGACCGGTAATGTTTTCCGGTTTCCCAGAAACCAAACCGTTCATAAAGGCGTTTCGCCCGGTCATTTCCGTCAACCACTTCCAGTTCTACCTGCTCGTAGCCCATTTCTTTCGCCAGAGAAAATGCGTAATCCATCAGTGCGGAGGCGATGCCAAGCCCCCAATATGCTTTTTTCAAAGAGATTGCAAATCTGCATCTATGGGAGATACGGCGCAGCTCACCAACGGACATAATTACACAATTTCCCGAAAGTACGCCGTCCACGTCTGCTACCATCATGATCTCGCGCGGATGCCCGCTTTTTGTTTTTAAGAATTGTTCCTCCGCTTCCACAGTCATGGTAACCTCGTCCTCATTTCTGAGAAGAAAAGGTGTTTCGGAAGAGACGATTCGAAGGGCTTCGATCAGAGCCTCCGAATCCTTTGCCTCCGCAGGGCGCAGTATGCAAGTGCGCCCGTCCTTCAGATTGATCTGTTTCTTTTCAAATATCATGCTTTGCGTTCCTCCTCATATTCTGATTTTATCAATAATCCTGTACTGCAGCGAATTCTTGCCGGCGCGAAGACTCACGGACTCGAAACGATGCGGTGACGATCGCGCCGCCCTGGATGCTGTTTGCCGCATTCAAGGTCCCGCCGTGCTTTCTGCACAATTCCCGGCAGATGTGGAGGCCGATCCCGAAATGCTCATCCGGTCCGCCGATCTCCGGCTCTTTGTAATACGGCTTCATCGCCCTCTCTAGCTGCTCTTCGGAAAATCCCGGACCGTCGTCCCGGACAGCCAGAATCCATTCCTGCCGCCTGGGATCATAGTCGGACAGAACTTCGATTCGCTTTCCGGCGTAGCGGATCGCGTTGGAGAGCAGATTTTCCAATACCTCCATGACTAAATTGTCATCCACGTAAATGCCGTCCGGGATTGCTCCTTCTGCGGCAGGATTGCTCGAGTCGCCTAAACCGAACTCATCTTCCGCAGTACTTCTGGAGCTGCGTAAACCGGACTCATCTTCCGCAGTACTTCCGGAGCTGCGTAAACCGGACTCATCTTCCGCAGTACTTCCGGAGCCGCACATGCCAGGCGTATTTCTATAGAGGATTTCCACGTCCCGCACCTGGTTTAAGGCAAAAATGACTTCTTCCATTTTTCGGTCCATGCTCTGAAATGTAGTCTTCTCAGGAACAAACGGAACCTCCTCGATGCTGCGGATCCCTTTCATGGTGCGGCTGTATTCCTCCAGGCGTTTCAGATGTTCCGCCATCAGCCCCAGCGTGGCCTCCAGCTTTTCCCGGCTGATCTTCCCCTCCGGAATGTATCTTGCCAGAAAATCCGTGTAGCCGCGCAGCACGGTCAGAGGGGTTCGCAGGTCGTGAGCGAACGCGGCGTTTAACTCTTTCTGCCGCTCAATGAGCCGCCACATTTCTTCCTTGCCGCGTAGAAGCTCGGTCCGCATCTCTTCCACCGAATCGCAGAGCTGTCCCAGTTCATCCCGGCTTTCATAGACGACGTGGAAATTCAGGTCATTGCCGCGTATCTTTTCCACACTGCCCTCCAGGATGGAAAGAGGGCGTGCAAGCCGTCTGCCGTAAAACAAAAAAACCGCCAGAATGATACCGAGAAATGCGTAGATAAAGGGGCACCATACCCGAAAGAGATCGACGAACAGAACCATAGCTTCATCCGTCGAATAGAGTACACCGGCCCGATATCCACGCAGCAGTTCTTTCTCGTAATACATAGCCTTCACGATTTCCGTTTCTCCAAGTCTTTCCCAGATTCCGGCCTCCCACTGCAGGCAGAAATGAACCGTAAGATAGGACATTCCCCACACAACGGCGGCAAGCACCAGGATATACGCCAACAGCGCTTTTCGGAAGGACAGATTCCGGATATACGTGAACAGCTTTTCTGCTTTTTCATCTACCCAATCCATCGGTATCCCACCCCCCATACGGTTTCGATATAGGTCTTATCTGTGTATTTGGCGAGCTTTTTGCGGATCCTGCGGATGTGCTCCATGACAATGCTGCTGTCCGCACTTCCATCGAGTCCCCTGACATGTTCATAGAGCTGCTCCTTGCTGAATACCTGCATCGGGTGCAGCGACAAAAATGCCAGGATTCCATATTCCGTCTTTGTAAATGCGATCGGCTGTTCGCCGTAGTATACGCCCGTTTCTTCATAGTGGATGGCCAGCCGGTCAAATATTTTTACGGTTCCTTCGGATTTTTTACGGCGCTCCCGCCTCAGATGGGCTTCCACCCTTGCCCCCAGCTCGTCGATGCTGAAAGGTTTTAAGATATAATCGTCCCCGCCGGACAGCAGGCCCCGAATCCGATCCGCCTCTTCGATCTTCGCGGTGAGGAACAGGATGGGGCAGGATACGTGGGCGCGTATGCGCTCGCACACTTCAAATCCGTCCAGCAGCGGCATCCCCACATCCAGAAGAATCAGATCCGGCTTTGTGGAAAGCCTCTCCAAAACCTCCAACCCATTGGCCGCTTCCACCACCTGATAGCCCTGTATTTCAAAAAAATCCCGGATCAGCCCGATGATGCCCGGCTCGTCATCGGCGATCAGGATTCTCCCTTTGCTGTACTCTTCATGATATGTGTCTATTTTATCGGCCCTTTCACAAAGCATATCTCTGAATCGCCTCCCCAACACCATTGTGGTCGTTATCCCCGGTGACTGCAGCGCAGATCTCTTTAATCTCTCTTTTTGCATTGCCCATTGCCACGGCGAACCCTGCCGCTTCGAGCACTGCACGGTCATTGTCCGCGTCGCCGATGGCAAGCGTCTCCTCCATAGAGATCCCCAGATACTTTGCCAGTTCATGAAGCCCGGCTGCTTTTGTTACGCCATGAGCCGTCATTTCCAGGCTTGTCCCTTCCGCAAACGCAAAGGACAGCGGCAGGCCTTTTAATGTTTTATACGCCTGCTGCCTGGCTTCCTTTGAATGAAAATACACATTCACCTTTGGAATAAGATCATAGTGTTCTGCCTCTTCTGCCATATCCGAAACCTTTCTTGTAATTTCCGCAAACAGCGGCTGGTATACCCCCATATGAAAATCCGCCATATGGACGACCTGGTCCGCACGGACGACCGACTCCTGATCCGTCAAGAAATGCACCATCCCGTCATCCTGCTTTGCGGCTTCTACGATTTTTTGGACATATTCACGGGCGATTGCTCTGAGATAAACAGTTTTGCGTTCTTTAAAATCGTATATTAGAGCGCCGCTCATACACACCCCATAGCGCATGAATTTTAAGTAGGGAACATAGGGAAATATTTCCGGAACTGCCCGGCCGGAGCAATATACAACATGGATTCCCTTCCTGCCCGCCTGTTCGATATCCCGAATGGTATCCGAGTGTATGGATTTATCTGTCTTTAAAAGTGTTCCGTCCATATCCAAAGCGATTAATCTGATATTCATATCAACCCTCCTCAGCAACTGATGCTCACAGCAGCGAAAACTTCATTGGCAGCTCTTCCGTATAACAAATTTTTAAAATGCAGCAGCCTTTTCCTGCTACAAAACTATAACAGAAAAAGGCTGTTTAAACAATAGAAAGTTAAACTCTAATCCTCAAATTCCTCCCCATTAGTTACAGGTCACGCCTGGTGAAGGTGTGACCTGTAACCCTTACTTAATGTTCCTGACAAAATATGGGAAAAAATATATTGACTTTTTTTCCTGTCCATATTAGACTTCTTTTTATAGACAATAATCTATAGAGAAATCGTTCTTTTTCTTACCGAACATGTATTCTGTTATCTGGTTTTATCTTTCCTGATATCATAGGAATTTTCAAAACTATTCGAAGAAAAAGCAAACAATATTATAATAAAAATAATTTTAGTAAAACTGCATTGTCTGTCAGTGCTGTTTTTGGTATAGTTATAACATGACATGTAGGATATCAAACAGTTATGTTTCGCCAGCATACAGTAAGTTCGCATCTGCCCTGCATTTTCGCAGATATATGGAGTTGTGAATAAGGTTTCTCTATACGGTTTTACGGAAAGGAAAATCTATGGAGAAAGAAAACCTGAAAACCCTTGCTGAAACGGCCATGCCCGCTGCGGCACAGCCTGCCATACAGCATGAGGATGCGGCTCTGAAAACAGTGTTTTTATACTTTGCGGAGGAATTGCTTCCATATTTTGGGATCAGGCAAAAGGTGGTGGGAGCTGCCGCAACAGAACTGGTAAAACTGGATCTGGAAAAATTTTATGAAGATTTTAATTTTATCATGGAAGACGGCTCCTGGAGCCATTTTGAATTCCAGAGTACGAACGGCGGACGTAAGGATCTGAAACGCTTCCGTGCCTATGAAGCAGTGGCAAGCTATCAGCATAATGTCACTGTCACGACATACGTTCTGTTTTCCGGAAATATAAAAAAGCCGATGACAGAATTTACGGACGGGATCAATACGTTTCGTATTCTTCCAATCACGATGAAGAGCCACAATGCAGACCGGCTGATCGCAGAGCTTCGTAGAAAACAGGAATGCGGTGAGATGCTTCAAAGACAGGATCTGGCTCTTTTAACGCTCTGCCTGCTGATGGATGGGGATCTGTCTTTGAAGGACAGGGTGAAGGCTGCGTATCAGATCACACGTGAAGAGGACAAATCAGCTGACCGGGAAGTGATTGATAAAATTGAAACTGTATTGTATGTGATGGCAGACAAATTTTTGAATGCCATTGAAATGGATGAATTGATGGAGGTAATCGGAATGACACGACTTGGACAGAAACTGATAAATAAAGGAAGAGAAGAAGAAAGACTGGAACTTGCCGAAAGTCTGATTGGGCTTCTGGATGCTCAGATCATTGCTGAGAGAACGAAGCTCCCGCTCGAAACCGTGATGAAATTAAAAGAAAATAAAAAATCTGCACCCGTCTTATAAGCATGGCTTCGGCCTCGGCCGCTTCGGATTTTTCTCCGAATTTTTTCGGCTCCTTTCCCTTTACCGTAACGCCCCCGCAGCAGGTTCGCTGCGGGGGCGGGGTTACACCACTGCTTCGATCAGAAGCTTGTCACCCAGCACAATCTCCTGCAGTCCAATTTTCTTTTTCTTATTGAAGTTAAAACTGAGCATATACCCCTTCTTCAAATGATAGTAGTCCAGATAATCCGACAGTTGCTTTTCGCCCCTTTCATTATAAGCATTTCCATGCCATATCTTAATCTCTGTTATAAATTGCTCCCCCCTGTAATCGATAATCACATCTGTTCTCCTGTGATTTCTGGTATGCGACTCAATGTAATAATTTCCGGTTCCATTGATAATTGGCTTGATGTACAGGAGAAACAGCTTTCTTCCGTTTTCCTCGGCAAATTTTTCCTCTGACGGACCATAAATATCCTGCCAATGGATTATAAATTTTTCTAAAATCTGTTTCATATTTAAGCGGCCATCTTGGATAAATTGGCTCTTTTCTTCCGCATCCGGTGAAAATGTGCGGTATCGAATCTCTTCCTCCGATAAAAAATAATTGTAAAGCCTCATCTCAAATATCCTGTTTGCAACGGCCAGATTTCCCTGGTCATTTTTTAAGAATCCCAGCATAGACGCCACATCGATGATATGGGAATCCGGGTTAAATGAGACAGACCCGCCCAAAAATAATATGGAATGGAGCATTTTTTTCAACTGCGGATCGTCATTTAATTTATTGATCAGAGAATCGAACAGCGTATTTTTTTCATACAAAAGGATTTTAACGGCTTCTAAAACTCCTGTTCTTGTCCATGCGTCCTGTTTATCCGAAAATCCGTCGCTGCCCGCAATACGTTCATCAAGAATCTTGCAGATGCGCGAGACCAGATATGGGTATCCAGACGTATATTCATAAAGCAGATCCGCTATTTCTTCCCTGTCCATGCCTGTATGATAATCCGCTTCGTACGTACGGAGCATTCCGGCAATATCACAAGCAGAAAAACTCATATCAACCAGAAAATCAGCCGCAATATTCCAGGGGCTGTTCATTTTATGGTTCTCATCTTTGACAAACTTGCTCTTTAAATTTTTTATATCATAGACGCTGGCAAGTATCACCGACTGAAAGGCCGGAACTTCATCCCGTTCAATATAAGCGCCTCTTAGCTGCGCAAGAAAATCAATAAACACCTGGTTGTTGGTTGCGCTGTCAATCTCGTCGATCAGCAGAACAATCGGTCTGGATGACTCAGCACACCAATCCGCAAAACATCCAAATAAGTCGGCAAGTATGATCTCTTTGGATGTAGTTTTTGAAAACTCGGTCAGTCGTGTTCGAATCTGCTCCGGAATGCTTATCCTTCTTCCGTCCTTTTTCAGGCTCTCTCTTGAAAATGCCTTTACAAAAGAAGCTTCACTTTCGAAATCCCGGTAGCTCAGCTTCTGGAAATCCAGATCCAGAACTTCATATCCAGGGAACTTGCTGCGGACTGCATCCGTCAGTGTATCCCCTTTCGCCAGATAACACGCCAGCGCTTTCAACGTAGTAGTCTTTCCATACTGTCTGGCCCGATTTATCGTAAAGTAATCTCCCCGGTCCACCATCTCTTTTATTTTAGACAGCCGCCCATCGATATTGACCATATAATGCAGATCCGGTTTACAGTCTGCACTTACATTAAAAACCTTTCCCATCACGCATACCCTCCGCTATTCCGTACTTTTATTATAGCAAAAAAACAATAAATTACATCACTAATTTCACCTAATAAACCAGCTATCTTGTATACAAAAAAATCTATTGACTAAATCCAAAAATATGGTATTATACTATTAGTGGTGAGTCCTACCGCAAAGTGGACTGCTAAAAGCGTTAGCAACTCTAATGGAGTTACTACACAAATGGCTATG
>VSNK01000155.1 GCA_009774255.1 Faecalicatena sp. | reverse complement strand
TACAGAAAAATTTTATCGGCATTTCTAAAATATCGGCATATGGGGGAAAATGCCGATATCGGCATAATCCCCCAGCGTTTCCCATAAACGCGGATGATTTCTTCTTCGGAAAGCCCTGTATCCGTGCTTACGATTACCAGCCAGTCTTTCCGTTTGCTTTTATTACGGACATACACAAATTTTGCCGGGATGCTTTCGCCGTCTTTTTCAACCGTCACAGGCACAGAAAGAAGGTAACGGGAGCGGCCCCTGCGTTTTTTGTTCCGGCTGTAGATTTCTTTCACATTGAGTTTTTCACCATTATACAGGTATTTCGTTTTGCTTTTCTTGACCATGGCAATCGTATCAAGGTGTTCCTGGTTTTTCAGTGCAATCATGGTCTTCGGTGCGGAAAACCAGCTGTCAAACAGGACATATCTGGCAGTGATGCCTGCACACCGGGCGGAATGGATCAGTTCCACCATAACATCTGTAGCTTTGCGGCGCGCCTGCAGGCGTCTTCTTCCGGCAAGGGAGCGTCCGTCACAGGCATTTCCTTCACAAAGAAGATTCTTATCTTCCGCAGCAGAAAGCAGGCAGTGGCTGACCGGCACAAAGGAATTCCCGTCCGACCAGCCAAGGGTGAGCATCCGGAATCCAGCGCGGTATTTCATGAAGCAGTGGTCGAAGACCCTTGCGAGCAGTTCCGTTTTTTTGGAGCGGGAGCGGTCAAACAGGCTGTCATCAACAATGAAGACATCCTTGCGCTTTTCGTCCGTCAGGGGTTTCATGAAGCCGTTGATGATGTCTGCAGAAAGCAGTGTTGTGAAACGCTGCCAGTTGGTCCGGGCGTTATTGAGGAAACGATAGATGGTGTTTTTGGAGAATCCTTCTCCAAATGTACCTGTTTTCATCTGCATATAGAAACTCCTGTCGGAAAACATCATACAGAACAGGAAGCGGAAGACATCCATTACAGGGATCCCTTTTTCTTTTCCGGCATTACACTTAAAGAGCAGTTTCCCAAGGTGGAACCTCTGCATAAATTTTGTAGCAAAATCAGAAACGCTGTTTCCATTATCGGTTGTCTGTGGTATACTTGACATGGCATAGATCTCCTTGCTGTGTAATTGTTTTTAGGCAACTCAATTATACCACAGACAAGAGGTTTATGCCTTTTTTATGGGTTAAAGTATTGATTTTTCAAGGTTCAACACACCATGCGGTGTGGGAAGTTTGAGTGAATAAATTGATAATTTCGGTCAGATCACATAATTCCTGAGATAATTTGCGCTTAAAACCACTGCCTTTTTCGCGTCCTCCAGGCTGCCTACACTAAAAAAACGTGCAAGTGACTTTACACCTAAATTTCCTTTTGTTATAATAAAACCATTCATTGTTTGGAACCGTATGGAAATTGACAGAGTAAAAGAAGAAGAATAAGGAATCTTATGAAAATCAGAAAAACAACCATGGCAGACTTAGAAGTGCTTCTGCATCTGTATGACAATGCCCGAAGTTTCATGGCTGCCCACAACAATCCGACACAATGGGGAGTTTCCTATCCTTCCCGTGCCCTTCTGGAATCCGATATCCGAACAGGCTGCAGCTATGTCTGCGAGGAACACGGAAAGATCATCGCCGCCTTTTATTACCGCTTCGGTGCGGATGATACTTATCAGCGCATTTACAATGGTCAGTGGCTGAATGAATCCCCTTACGGCGTCGTCCACCGCATTGCTTCGGACGGCACCATCAGGGGTACCGCTTCCTTCTGCCTGAAGTGGGCACTCTCACAATGCGGAAATCTAAAGATCGATACCCACCGGGACAATAGTGTCATGCAGCATCTGCTGGCGAAAAATAAATTTACCCGGTGCGGAATCATTTATCTTGAGGACGGCAGTGAACGTATCGCTTATCAGAAGAAAGCATACTAAAATGTGGAAAAGAACTTTTAGACCGGAGCGCGGGCAGCAGCAAAACAGGCAGTGAAAATCCGCCGCAGTTTGATCCTGCCGCCCCCGATGCAGGCCGCGCTCTGCAGATACAAGCTAATCCTCACGATACCTGCAGATGCGCGGCCCAACTCCTGAAACAGCATTTTCTCCCTCTTCGCCAGCGGAAAGGCAGCTCCTCCGATCACCCGAAGCAGCATGGCAAGCCTATATCTCCACTTCCTTCAGATAAGGATTCTCCGCTTCATAGAACCGCTCTTCCTCCACCACTTCCGCGATTGCCGGGTCGATCGGCATCCTGCCAAGTACCGGGATTCCTAATTCCGCCGCGATCTCTTCAATATGGCTCTCACCGAATACCTTCAGTTCCTTCCCACAGTCAGGACATTTTACATAGCTGTAATTCTCCACGATGCCCAGCACCGGAATATTCATCTGCCTTGCCATATTGCAGGCTTTTTTTACGATCATCTGTACCAGATCCTGGGGTGAAGTCACGATTACGACCCCGTCAACCGGAAGGGACTGGAATACGGTGAGCGGCACATCCCCGGTTCCCGGAGGCATATCCACAAACAGATAATCCAGATCGTCCCAGATCACGTCTGACCAAAACTGAGTCACTACGCCCGCGATGATCGGCCCCCGCCAGATAACCGGCGCATTCTCATCCTCCAGGAGCAAGTTCACAGACATAATCCTTGTCCCATCCTTTGCGATACAGGGATAAATGCCTTCCTCGCTTCCCTTTGCCTGCTCATGGATTCCATACATCTTCGGAATCGAAGGGCCTGTGATATCCGCATCCATGATTCCCACCTGAAGACCTTTTTGTCTCATCATACGCGCCAGTGAAGCGGTCACAAGGGATTTACCGACGCCTCCCTTTCCGCTGATTACTCCGATGACTTTCTTGACATGGGAGTATGCATTGGCCGGAGCCCTCAGATCCTCTTTCTTACTCTCACAATTTCCGGCATGCGCGCATCCTGCACAGGATTCCTCCGTGCATCCGCCGTTATTCATTTCTTCTGACATGTTCTCTACCTGCACTTTCTTTATTTTTTAACTATGATTCCTATAAAATCTTTTCCATTACATTTTATCTGAATCTGTCCCATATTATAACAGACTTTCCACATATAAACACTATTTTCCTGAATATTTGTTATAATTTGTTGCTATTCCGGTTACAGTTCACGGCTTAACCGCGCACTTGCTGCACGGTTAGCTGCCAGAAAAGTGATAGGGCGATGACATCTGCCCCATCGCCGAAGGGCACTGAACGTCCGGTGGACGTTCGCTTAGTGCGGACCGAAGCGGAGCGTAGACATTTTAAATGGCAGATGTCGTTACTATGAGTGGCCGATCAGGCTGTGAATTGTAAGTATAATTTTTTATTCCCCGGAATAAATCACCGGAGATAATCATAGCTTTAGGGTAGTGTAAAGTATTGGGAGGATTTGATGAAAATTCAATGGAAAAACCTGATTACCTGTCTTGCCCTGCCGCTTGCGGTGGGCAGTCTTTCTGCGCTTCTGACAAAAAACAGCATGGATACCTTCGAACTGCTGAACAAACCGGAGCCGGCTCCGCCTGGCTGGCTGTTCCCGGTGGTTTGGACGATCCTGTATATCCTTATGGGAATTGCATCGTATCTGGTTCTCACGTCCGGAAAGCCAAACGATGCTGCCCTGACCGTATACGGCATCCAGCTTGCGTTTAATTTTTTCTGGCCGATCATTTTTTTCAATCTGGGGATGTATCTGTTTGCGTTTATCTGGCTTGTCGTGTTATGGCTGCTGATTCTCAAAACAGCGCTTCTGTTTTATCAAATATCAAAACCTGCCGGGTATCTGATGATCCCTTATCTGCTGTGGGTAACTTTTGCGGGCTACTTAAACCTTTCTATCTATTTGCTGAACTAAGGAACTGCCGCCAGTCTCCTTCTTGATAGGCAGATTGGGAGATCGGCGGCTGTCTTTGCATGCTCAACAAGCTTAAACATCCTGGCCTGCCTGTATTCCCTTATAAGTAACGGCGGATATCAACGGCCAGTTTTTCTTCCAGATTGATCAGCTGTTTCGTAATGTCCTTCGCTTTCTCGTCCGCGGCTTTATACTGGTTCAGATATTTGTTAAGGGACTTTACGCCCATATTGCAGCCGTCAGTCATCAGATCGGCGATGGTTTCATCCGATTCATTCATAACCAGCTTCACGTTTGTTTTCATCCATGACATGCTTTTCGCCATGGGATTGGGTTCTTTACCATCGTCATGGTATTTGTCCAAAAGAATCTGAATATCCTCTTTCAGCTTATCGTGCTTCCTTTTGCAGTCCGAAAGACACTTCTTAAATGTCTCGTCGCGGACATAATCCAGAACATCATCAATCGAGGCCACGCCCATTTTAATGCCGGCGTCACATTCCCTCAGCAGCTTTATGGTATCCGGTTCAATCATTGATTATTTTCAACTCCTTTTATTATCTGCGTACCTTTGGAATCCATCGTGTACCAGCCATTACGGCTTAAAAATCATTCTTCCCGTTTTTGCAAATAATATTCTGTTTTTTGGTAAGACTTGTCCCTGGCTGCGCGGCATATCTCCTGGATGGCTTCACAAGCAGTGTTATGGCCAGAATTGCCGCTGCCGTGATCCCCAGACTGAGCGGGTACACCTGCATAACTGTCGTGAAGGACGGCAGCCGCCGAAACACGGTAAAGATCCATGTGAGCCGCACGCCGCAGATCCCGATGACCGCGCAGGCCGCAGGGATGAAGGATACGCCAAAGCCTCTCAGATACCCTGACAGCGTCTCCTGCGCAAAGCTGAACATATAAGCGAAGAAAATATATTCCAGCCGAATCCGCCCTGTCGCGATCACATCCGGATCCGTATTGAAAATGCCGAGCAAAGGCGTACTGAGCAGCAGAATCAACACGCTGGAAGCCGCGGTACTCACGAAGCTCTGCAGCAGACAGAGCTTCAGCACCTTCCGGCAACGGTCTCCTTTTCCGGCTCCATAATTCTGGCCGACAAATGTGGTACACGCCTGCCCGAAAGAATTCATGATATAGTAGGAGAACACTTCCAGATTGAAAGCCGCCGATGAGGCCGCCATGACTGTTGTCCCCAGGCTGTTGACCGCGGACTGGATGATCAGGTTGGCGAAGGAAAAAATCATTCCCTGTATGCCTGCAGGAACCCCGATTTTGAGGATCTGCCCCAGTACTTTTCCATGTATCCGCAGCTTTCGAAAATTGATCCTGATCGCCAGTTCTGTCTTCATCAATGCCACAAGCAGGATCATTGAACTGATGAGGTTGGAAAGCACCGTCGCTGTAGCGACCCCGTCCACATCCATGCCCAGTCCCAGGACAAAGAACAGGTTCAGGATCACATTTAAAATGCCGGATACCACCAGGGCGGCCAAAGGCGTCTGAGTGTTTCCGCAGCTTCTAAAAATTGCCGCTTCAAAGTTATAAAGCAGGATGACCGGCATCCCGGCCAGATAGATCCGCAGATATTTTACTGCCAGCGGGTATACATCCCCCGGAACATCCAGCATTTTTACGATCTCCGGAGCAAGGAACTCGCCAAACACCGCAAGGAACACGCCTCCCAGCAAAGCCACAACCACCGAGGTATGTACTGCCTTTGAAATATTCTCATCATCTCTCTGGCCGATCGATTTTGCGATAATCACGTTGCTCCCCAGAGAAATACCGACGAAAAGATTGACCAACAATCCGATGACAGGCGCGTTGCTTCCCACCGCCGCCATCGCCTCCTTGCCGGAAAAACGTCCGACCACCGCCAGATCCGCCGCATTGAACAGCTGCTGCAAAACCCCTGTTACCGCAAGCGGTATCGCGTATCTGACGATCTTATCTCCCAACGAGCCATTTACCATATCCATGCTTTTTTTCAAATGAATCCCTTCTTTCTCTGCACTATCTGCCTGTGTCCGGGCCGGCTTTATTCAATAAGGAGTTGTAGGAAAAGAACTGATACAAGTTGCGCAGGATATTGCTTCGGATGTGCAGGTCAAAAAATGCAGTTCTACACTCCGTTTCGGTCCTTGCTGAACAAGCGTCACTGGCGCTTAGCAACGTAGTGGGCCATGCCCTAAGGGGTACCATGCGTAGCATGGTGGATTCCTTACGGCTACGTCGAGGCTTTTTGACCTGTGCAGCCGGAGCAATAGACAAGTCAAGATGTGTCAGTTATTTTCCTACAACTCCTAAGGTCCGCACACCGCAGGAAATCCCATTAAATTCTGATTATATTACATTACGAAACAGGTTTCAATAATTTTTAAGAAATAGCATGCTTTTTGGAATAAAATGCTTTTTAGTCTTGCATTTTTGTTCTTTTCTATGTATAATGTCACTGAATAAAACAGAAAGGGCACAGACGTGAAATGATTCTGTGCAAGGTGGGGCAATGATTAATCGATAATTTGATTTGGATTCCGCGATTATTTTTAACTGCCTATATGGAAGACCTGCCACCGGCAGTTTTTCCGCATACGATGGTTACAAAACAAAAGTGCGTGTCTTGATGCACACTCGCGCCGAAGCGCGGCTGCAGCAGTAGCAGCAGCTATTCTCCTTATGCGCACAGCGTGTATTCCTCGGAAGGTTTTGTATATTATGGTATGTAGATAGGTGTGTCTGCGTATGCCGAATTGGATTATCCCGCTTGATCAAGCCTTCTTTGTATTTCATGCTAAAGGCCGGACAATGGCTGATTGTGTTACTTCTGTTTGCAAAATATGGAGGGGTCCGAGTTATGGGGCACACCTGGTCAGGGCGTGGCCTGTAACGATATGATTTTGTGCGAGTCTGTTTTCGGGTACGAAAGCGGGCTTTTTCTTTATGTTTTGACTTATTTGTGAATGAAGCATTACGGAGGAAGCCTTTTCTAAGTAACTGTCACAAAATAACTTGCAACTATGACTCAGGATAAATCTTCATATACAAGGCGGAGGAATGAGGCGTACTGGGGTACACCGATTGACAACAACGCAGTATATGAAGATTTAGACGAGTCAAAGTTGTAAGTTATTTAGGGACAGTTCCTAAACAATCATGCAGGAGGTTTCTATGCTACAGATTAAAAATTTGACAATCATACACAAAAAGGACACAAGGGTCATTCTGGAAAATTTCGGATGTGTGCTGAATGACGGAGATAAGTCTGTGATCATCGGTGAAGAAGGAAATGGGAAATCCAGCCTGCTCCAATGGATCTATAATCCGGAGCTGATCACAGATTACTGCGCGGCAGAAGGCGAACGGATCCTCCGGGACAGGCGGCTCGGATATCTGCCTCAGGAACTGCCGGAGCCGGATAAGGAGAAAAGTATTTATGAATATTTCAAAGAAGAGTCCATGTTTTTGGAACAGTCACCAAAAGAACTGAACCGGATGGCCAGAGAGTTCGGCCTGCCCGTAGATTTTTTTTACCGGGAGCAGCTTATGGGAACTCTGTCTGGCGGTGAGAAGGTAAAGGCACAGATGCTCCGTCTGTTGATCGCGGAGCCGGATATCCTTCTGCTGGATGAGCCTTCCAATGATATTGACCTGGAAACGCTGGAATGGCTGGAAAAATTCATTCTGGACTGGAAACAAATTGTACTATTTATTTCCCATGATGAGACTCTGATTGAAAATACGGCCAACATGGTCATCCACCTAGAGCAGGTCAGACGAAAAACACAGTGCCGCTATACGGCCGTTCATATGCCCTATCTGCAATACAGACAGGAACGATCCGCTCAATTTGAAAATCAGGAGCGCAAAGCGGCAAATGACCGGCGTGATAAAAAGCTTCGGGAGGAAAAGTACCGGCGGGTTTTCCAAAGTGTGGAGCATGCGCAAAACAGTATCACAAGGCAGAACCCTTCCAAGGGGCGGCTGCTGAAAAAGAAAATGCATGCAGTAAAATCCATGGAACGGCGTTTTGCCCGTGAGGATAAGAACATGACGGAAATGCCGGAGGAAGAGGCTGCTATTTTCTTTAAGCTGGGAGACGAAACTGCAAAGCTCCCTGCGGGAAAGACGGTCATCGACTTCTCTCTTGCCAGGCTCCATACACCTGATTACGCACGGGTGCTTGCGGAAAATATCCATCTGCGGATTCGCGGTTCCGAAAAGATCTGTATCGTCGGTGCCAATGGTGCGGGAAAGACCACGCTGCTGCGGCAGATTGCCCGGGAACTGCTTGCCAGAACGGATATCCGCGCGGAATACATGCCTCAGAATTATGAAGAACTGCTGGAGCCATCCATGACACCCGTGGATTATCTGGCACGTTCCGGCGATAAGGAGGAGCGGACCAGAATCCGCACTTATCTTGGCGCGTTAAAATATACCGCCGATGAAATGAGCCATACATTGGCAGAGTTGTCCGGCGGGCAAAAGGCCAAAATCTTTCTTTTAAAAATGAGTATGAGCGGGGCGAATGTGCTGATCCTGGATGAACCGACCCGGAACTTCTCACCCTTGTCCGGGCCTGTAATCCGGCAGATGCTTAAGGAATTTCCGGGAGCGTTGATCAGCATCTCTCATGACCGGAAATATATGGCCGAGGTCTGTGATAAAATTTACAGGCTCACAAGAGACGGGCTGAACCTTGTGCAGGACGGACATTAGAAGCGAAAAGGCTTTCCGGTCTCCCGGAAAGCCTTTTTTGTTCCGCTGTTAATCAACGGAAATGATTTCTTTTTTGTTGTATGAGCCACAAGCCTTACATACTCTGTGAGGCATCATAAGTTCTCCGCACTTGCTGCACTTTACCAGGTTCGGAGCGCTCATCTTCCAATTAGCTCTTCTCTTGTCTCTTCTGGCTTTTGAAGATTTATTTTTTGGACAGATCGACATCGGTTACACCTCCTTAAAATTCTTAAACAATTCACGGACAACGGACATCCTTGGGTCAAGACCCGTATCTTCGCAGTCACAGCTGCCTTTATTCAGGTTCTGGCCGCAGACGTTGCAGATACCTCTGCATTCTTCTCTGCAGAGTACCTTACTCGGCCAGCATGTCAATATTTCTTGAAAAAGCATCTTATCTACGTCAAGATGATATCCGTCGATAAAGTCAGATTCGTCGAATCCTTCTCTCAGTTCAGCATCCGAACACCCCAAATCCACATACCTGGTAAAATGAAGCTGAAATTCATACTCCACTTCCTCCAGGCAGCGGTCACATGGAATCCGAAGCGTAACCTTCCCATCCGCCTGAATCTGCAGCTCCCTGTCCTTCCTATGCGCAACAGTCACATGTACCGGCTCCTTGCGGATCACCGGATACGTCCCGGACTTCAGCTGAATAGATTCCAGCTCTGGCAGTACCATTTCGTCTATGGGCCTATGCTGTTCTGATAATACGCCTGACAGGTTCATTAACATCACTGTTACTCCTATTCATGTTACAGTTCACTGGCCAGCCAGCGAACTGCAACGAATTCAGCCCATTTTAAGTCGCCTTCGGCGGTCCTAAGCGCCAGCGACGCTTGTTTAGGACGGACCGGAACGAAGTGTAGACGGGCTGAATTCTATTCAAGACGCAGCGTGCATCCTCCCAGCCAATCAGCGTAGTGATTGGCTGGGGAGTGAACAGTAACCTATTCATACCTAAATTATTATATCATGAGAAACTGGTTTGTCAACTAAAAAATGACGTTTCTAAAAAGAAATCAAATAATTTCGTTACCGTGCAGCGTGTTGCACGGCTCAAAAGTGAACAGTAACATAATTTCTCACTTATTTTACAAGGGCAACTGTCTCTCTTGCGATGGCCAGTTCTTCATTAGTCGGAACAACCAGTACTTTTACCCTGGAATCCGGAGTGGAGATGATCACCTCTTCGCCGCGTTTCGCATTTGCCTCTTTGTCGATCTCAATGCCAAGATACTGCAGATATCCACAGATTCTCTCACGCATGGAACCGTCATTTTCACCGATACCAGCGGTAAATACGATATTGTCCACGCCATTCATGGCTGCCGCGTAAGATCCGACATATTTTGCTACCCTGTACCCGAATACTTCAAGAGCGATCTGCGCCGGTCTCTTGCCTTCTTCCGCTGCTGCGGCCAGATCACGGAAATCGCTGGAAACGCCGTCGGACAGGCCGTATACACCGGATTCCTTGTTCAGCATCTTCATCAGACCTGCCACATCCAGTCCTTCTTTCTTTGCAATGAATTCCAGAATCGCCGGATCAATGTCGCCGGAACGGGTTCCCATTACCAGACCTTCCAATGGGGTCAGTCCCATGGATGTGTCCACAGATTTTCCGTTCATTACGGCACAGATGCTGGCACCATTTCCCAGATGGCACACAATCGTCTTTGTCGCGTCATAAGGAACACCTACGATCTCCGCCACTCTCTTGGATACAAAGCTGTGGCTTGTCCCGTGGAAGCCGTAGCGTCTTACTTTATACTTATCATAGTAGGCATAGGGAAGTCCATACATATACGCTTTCTCCGGCATCGTCTGATGGAACGCCGTATCAAATACTCCTACCATCGGTGTGCCGGGCATCAGCTTCTCGCATGCATTGATTCCGATCAGGTTAGCCGGATTGTGCAGGGGCGCAAGGTCATTGCACTCTTCTACTGCTTTCTTCATTTCCTCCGTAATGACAGCGGAGGAAGCAAACTTCTCGCCGCCATGTACCACACGGTGTCCTACCGCGCCGATTTCATCCAGGCTCTTTACAACACCTGTCTGGGGGTCTGTCAGGGCATCGATAACAAACTGAATCGCTTCCGTGTGGGTCGGCATTGCCTTGTCAGATTTTACCTTTTCTCCGCCTGCCGGCTGATAAGTCAGACTTCCGTCAATCCCGATTCTCTCGCAAAGTCCTTTTGCCAGGACTTCTTCGGAATCAGAATTGATCAGCTGGAATTTTAAAGAAGAGCTTCCGCAGTTAATTACTAATACATTCATTTTTTCTCATGTTCCTCCTGTAATCTTATTCTGTAACTACTCAGTACCTTCGTAGTTACGCCGCAATCCCATGAAAATTGCCTACGGCAATGGGGATTGCTCTTGCGATTTATACGTTTTCGTACGGATAGCGCAGTAAATGCGCTATCCTGTGCTGAGTAGTTACCTTATTCTCAACCCTGTGCCTGTACCGCTGTGATGGCAACCACGCCTTCGATATCTTCCGCGCTGCATCCGCGGGAGAGGTCGTTGACCGGAGCGGCAATCCCCTGGGTAAGCGGTCCGTATGCTTCTGCCTTAGCCAGTCTCTGCGCCAGCTTATATCCGATATTTCCCGCATCCAGATCCGGGAAGATCAGGACGTTGGCATGTCCTGCTACCGGGCTGCCCGGCGCCTTGGATTCGCCTACGGAAGGAACGATCGCCGCGTCAAGCTGCAGTTCTCCGTCCAGCTTCAGTTCCGGTGCCAGTTCTTTAGCGATCCTGGTCGCTTCTACCACCTTATCTACATCCGCATGCTTTGCGCTTCCCTTTGTAGAGTGAGAAAGCATAGCCACAACCGGCTCCTTGCCTGTCAGTACGCGGAAAGACTCTGCGGAAGATACTGCGATATTCGCCAGCTTCTCCGGATCCGGATTCTGTTCCAGGCCAGAATCTCCGAAGATAAAGGTTCCGTCCGCGCCCATGTCGCAGTTCGGCACAACAATCACGAAAAATGCGGAAACCAGCTTTGTGCCTGGTTTTGTTTTCAGAATCTGCAGGCAGGGACGAAGGGTATCTGCGGTAGAATGGCAGGCGCCTGATACCATACCGTCAGCATCGCCCATCTTCACCATCATAACGCCGTAGTATAAATAATTGTTCAGAAGAAGTTCCCTGGCCTGATCTTCCGTCATACCCTTTTTCTGACGTAATTCCACCAGCTTCGCGATATAGCTCTCTGTCTTGTCACTGGTCGCAGGATCTACGATCGTTGCTCCGGAAATGTCATATCCTGCTCCTACCTTCTCGATCTGCTCCTTGCTTCCTACCAGGATCAGCTTCGCTGTCCCTTCCTTCAAAACTGCCTCCGCAGCCTTGTAAGTTCTCTCGTCTTCTGTCTCCGGAAGTACGATTGTCTTAATGTCTTTCTTTGCTCTTACTTTGATTTCATCAATGAATCCCATAATTTTAAAAGCCACCTTTCCTTTTTCTACATATGATTATAACGCAAACATTTTTTGTATACAAGATATTTCCATGTGTATTTTTCAGTACAATGTAAAAAAATTCTTTTCCCTTAGGAGTTGTAGAAAAATAAGTGATACAGATTGCGCAGGATATTTCTTCGGATGTGCAGGTCAAAAAACGCAGGCGTAGTGGGCTACGTCGAGGCTTTTTGACCTGTGCAGCCGGAGAAATAGACAAGCCAAGATGTGTCACTTATTTTTCTACAACTCCTTACCTCCCTCTGCCGTCCTTCATCCCAAAGGCTCTTAATTCCTTATGGAATGCGGTCCTGCGGGAATAGAGCGCCTTATATTCTGCCATGACATTCTGTTTGCCGCCGGTTTCCCCTCTGGATTCCCGGACTTCCCCCAATGCCGCGATATATCCCGCGCATTCGCCGTAATACTTCCGGTAGTTCCCTTCCATGATGCCATTTAGCCGCTTTGTTACAAGCCCTTCCACCCATTCCAGATATTGCTGTTTTTCCTCCTCCGTAATGGAAACCCTATCCTTCCAATGGCAGAAACACTTCCAAAACCACTCCTGGCTTTCTTCCGGGATATGTCTGGAAATCCCATGCTCATAATCCTCTTTTTCAAACCCAACGGAAGATACCACCTTGCGGCACATTTCCCTGCACCCGGACCGCAGCTTTTCGCCCTCCAGCAACAGAAGCAAAAATGCCGCCAGTCCGCATTTCATAAAGGTTAGACTCCACCCCAGTGCGTCTTTGACTCCCATCGCATGTTCTTTGACATATTGGAATTCCCCTCCGAAAAATGCAAGCATATACCCTTCATTTACACCAGCCTTATTTTCCTGCAGTTCCCCTTTGGGATTAAATGCATACGGATTTTTCTCAATGTGTGCATACATGCCCTGATAAATCTTTTTTATCTCTTCCGTGACTGCGGAAAAATCCCTGCACTCCATGAAAAGCCGCAGATAGTTTGCAACACTTGTATCAGAACGGAATGCCTCTACCCAGCATTTTTCTGCTTCTTCTTCCAGACTCAGGCGCAGTGCCCAATGTGGTCAACTTAATAATAGAAAATCAATTGGACTTTGACAACTGAATAATGTAATTATAAAAAACTAATA
>VSNK01000154.1 GCA_009774255.1 Faecalicatena sp. | reverse complement strand
ATTATCTCACAGGATGCAGGACACCTGTCAGCGGCAGATTTTCCGTAGCTTTCAAAAGCAAAAAGATGAAAGAGAGGTAGATTGATTGACAAATAGAAAAACGAAAAGAGCAATATCAGCCCTGCTGGCTGTCGTAACAATCCTGTCAGCCTTGATCCAGCCAGCTTCGGCTCTGGCAGACGACCCAGAGCCAGCAGCCTATGAAGCAGAGTACCCGGCATTGGAATCCGTCCGTGCGGAACTGGCAGAGGATGAGATCGTGACAGCAGGAGATTATGAAATTGAAGCAGGGAGCAGCTTTGACGTAGAGCATGATTTTTCCGGCATGGAGATTTCGGAAGAAAAAGTGCGGGTGAAATATCATGAAGCAAAGAACCAGTCCGGGCAGGACTTTGACACGAAGCAGCCGGACACATATAAAGCAGTATATTTTGTGGAGCCTGTGAGCGGAAACCCATCTTACCATATCAGCCGGAATATCATTGTAAAAGAACGGCCGGATGCATCACAGTCAGGGGCGGATTCCGCAGAGGGAAACGGAGAACAGCCCACGGAACTTTCCGGGGAAAATGGGGAACCAGCCCCGGACTCGGAGAACCCGGATGCGGCTCCGGCAGAATCCATGACAGAAGCGGAGATGGAAGCCGTCATTGAGGACATGGAGCAGGCAGAAGAAGCCCATGAGGATGCGGAGCAGATCGCGGAGGACGGCGGCGTGCTCCTGTATTCCATGGATACGAGGACTACGTCCAGACGGGCAAGGGCAGCTTCGCAAAATGTATCCCTGGTCACAGGGCAGGAGGTGTTCTACCCTACCAACCTGGGAAATTACTCCACGAACATCTTTACGGTGAACGGGAGGATTGCCTACTGTCTGGAATCCGCAAAGGGGACGCCTGACACGGGCGGATATGCGTCCTACATTTTGGAGAGCAACCCGAACCTCCAGAAAGCGCTTTATTATGGATATGGCGGCTCGGGGGATCTGACCGACCAGTTCATGCCCCAGTTTGGCAGCGAACTGAAATATGTGTTCACCCATATCGCGGCCAGCTATTTCTACTGCGGCATTGACGGGTTTGAGGGCTGTACGATGGAGGATTTGCAGGCATGCGGCGTTCTGGGATGGATTAATTACCTTGCCGACCAGCCCACGCCTCCTGACCCCTATCTGAGCCTGTCAAAGACCAGCCTAAAGGCGACAGGCAGCGGCTCCCAGCAGAGGACAGGAAGCATCCGTCTGGACGGGGATTCCAGAAACCATATCACGTTAAGGGTTCCGGAAAATGTGACGTTCCATAATGAAAGTAATGGGGATACACAGACCGGGGGAAACGTTCAGATTTCCGGCGGGACCAGCTTCTCTTTCACAGCACCCATGAGTGTCAGCGGCACATGGAATACCGGGGAAATGAGGGGGAGCCTCCGCACCATCTGGAAAGCGCTGGTGGTGACCACCGGGGACGCCAATCAGGATATCGGAAGTTACTATGAGGAAGAGAGCGGAAATTCCGTCAGCTTTTCCGTACAGTGGATGGACCTTGCGAAGGTGAAAGTGGTAAAAATCGATTCTGTTTCCAACGCAAAACTGGCTGGGGCGGTGTTCGGAATCTATCAGGATGAGGCATGCCGGAACCTGATCGTGACCATGCCCGCCACGAACCGCAACGGGGAGTCAGAAGCAGAGATCACAAAGACGCAGGATACGGTCTATCTGAAAGAAATCACCGCGCCATCCGGATACCGTCATAATGCCACAGCCTACCGGGTAACATTAAAGACGAACCAGACGGTTTCCACTACAGTCCCGGATATCGAACAGCTTGGGAACCTGACGATTTATAAAGAAGGGGAAGCCCTGGCAGGAGCCGCACCCCATGAAAACGGGCTCACGTTCCAGTATGGGAACCGCAGACAAAAAGGCGCTGTCTTCAATGTCTATGCGGCGAAGGATATCGTGACCCCTTATGGGACGGTGGTATTTAAAGCCGGGCAGTTGGTGGCAGAGAATCTGGAAACCGGTGCGGATGGCTCCGTCACAGTGAAGAACCTGCATCTGGGAACCTACCGGGTAACCGAGGTGCAGGCTCCAAAAGGATTTTATAATGCAAAAGAAACAAAGGATGTGGTGATCGCATACGCCGGGCAGACGGCAGAAACGGCATTTTCCAGTACCACCTTCCAGAATGACCGCCAGAGGGCAGAGGTCAGCATCGCAAAGAAGGATCAGGATACGATGAACGGCCTGGCCGGAGGTGTGTTTGGGCTGTATGCTTCTGAAAATATTAAGAACGCAGACGGAAATACAGTTGCCGAGAAAGATGCATTGATTGATAAAGCCACTACAGGCGCGGATGGAAACGCTGTATTTTCTGCCGACCTTCCCATCGGCTTTGGCTATTATGTGAAAGAGATTCAGGCTCCTGTAAATTATCTGAAGAATGCGGAAGATACATATTCTTTCCGGTTTGAAACAGTCAGCGGCAGTGAGGCGAAAGTCTCCTTTGCCCATACATTTACCAATGAACGTGCCAGTGCAACAATCCAGCTTGTAAAAGTGGATAAAGAAACAAATCAGGGCATCCCACAGGGGGACGCTTCGCTGGAGCATGCGGTCTATGGATTATATGCGAGGAATGACATCCTCCACCCGGATGGAAAGACTGGTGTACTTCATCAGGCCGGGGAACAGGTGGCAATGCTGACCACGGATAAGGAAGGAAAGGCGAAGATTGAAGACCTTTATCTGGGAGAATATTTCATAAAAGAAATTACCACGCCAGCCGGGTATCTGGCAGATGAAACAGAATATGACCTGTCATGCAACTACGAGGGGGAGCTTTCCGCTGTCGTTGAGAGAAGCTGCACCTCGCCAGAACAGGTCATCAAGCAGCCATTCCAGATCGTGAAAGCGGCCAACAACGGGGAATCTGATGCAGGCCTGCTTGCAGGGGCAGGGTTTACCGCTTATCTGGTTTCTTCCCTGACTGCGAAAGAAGATGGCGGGTATGATTTTGATTCCGCAGCCCCGGTGGTGCTTGGGGCAAATGGGGAGACAGAAATCTTCACCGATGAAAACGGATATGCATGCAGCATCCCGCTCCCCTTTGGAACCTACATTGTGAGGGAAACCACCACGCCGGATAATTATAAGCCGGCCAAAGATTTCCTTGTCCACATCACGGAGAATAAGCCGGATACGCCGCAAGTCTGGAGGGTGCTTCTGGATGATGAATTTGAGGCAAAGCTGCGGATCGTGAAGAAGGATGATGAGACGAAGAAACCGGTCTTAGTAAAAAATACGGAGTTCAAGATTTACGACCTGAACCGTGAAACCTATGTGGAACAGGTAACCACCTATCCCACCGTGGAAACCCACCAGTCCTTCTTTACGGATGAGCAGGGATACCTGATTCTGCCGCAAAATCTAAAGATCGGGAATTACCGTATCGAGGAAGTGACGGCTCCCCATGGATATATTCGGAATGAAAAGACCTATGAGGTGTCCGTGGATTCCAATACGCTGTACCAGATGGATGGCGCATCTGGGGATGCGATCATTGATGTGGAATATGAGGACCATCCGGCCAAAGGAAAACTGAATATCGTGAAAAAAGGAGAAGTCTTAAAAGGCTATGACCAGACTTTCACCTATGAAGAAGAAAATCTGGCAGGCGCAGAATTTGAAATCTATGCTGCAGAGGATATTTATACGGCGGACTGCCAGAAAGACATGGAAGGGAACCGGATTCGGGAATACGCTGCCGGGGAACTGGTGGCAGAACTGGCCACAGACGTGGAAGGGAAAGCGTCTGTATCAGACCTGCCCCTTGGAACCTACCGGGTCGTGGAGACGAAGGCTCCGGAGGGATTTGTGTTAAATGAATCGGCACAGACCATTACTTTGGCTTATGTGGATCAGGATACGCCGGTGGTGGAACAGACCGCTGTCTTTGGAAATGACCGCCAGAAAGTGGAGATCGCAGTAGTCAAGAAAGATGCCTCAAATGGCGCTGTGGTCGCAGGCGCAGTCTTCGGGCTGTATCCCAAAACAGATATCGCCGTACAGGGCGAAACCATTGTGAAAGCGGATACGCTGCTGGGTGAAGCGGTCACAGGCGAGGATGGGAAAGCAGTCTTTGACCTGGATGTGCCGTTCGGGGAATATTACATCCGGGAACAGAAAGCCCCGGCAGGATATGTTTCTTCGAACCAGACGGTGGAGGTTTCGGTTTCTTATCAGGGGCAGGATGTGAAAGTGGTGGAAGAAATCTGTGAATTTCAGAATGACCCGACAACCGTCTCCATCAAAAAGACAGACCTGACAACCGGGACGGAACTGGAAGGGGCGACACTCACTGTTTTGGATAAGGATGGAAATGTGGTAGATACATGGACTTCGGTGAAAGGCGAGGAACATCTCGTAGAACGCCTGACGGTAGGAGCCACCTATACGCTGCGTGAGGAAATGGCTCCTTATGGCTATCTGAAAGCGGAAGAGATTGAATTTACGGTAGAGGACACTGCTGAAATCCAGAAGGTAGAGATGAAGGATGATGTCCCGACTGGAATGATCCTGATCAATAAGCAGGGGGAGCTTCTGGAAAATGTCTCCCTGTTGGATTCCATCGAAGGATGGATTGCGCATCTGTTTGAGTATGTCACCGGCTCCTTAAAGGACGTAACTTTTGAAGTGTACGCTTTGGAGGATATCCAGGCGGCAGACGGGGTGAGTGCGGATCATTACAAAAAGGATGAATTGGTGGATCCCATTACCACGGATGATACCGGGATTGCAAGACTGGAAGGGCTGCCCCTTGGGAAATATTATATCCGGGAAAAGGAGACGGCACAGGGATATATTTTAGATGGGGAAATCCGGGAAGTGGATCTGACTTACCGTGATCAGAATACCTCTGTCGTTACATTCTCCACGGACTGGCAGAACCTCCGCCAGAAGGTGGAAATTCAGGTGTTGAAAACGGAAAAAGATTCCGACCGTGTGGTTCCCGGGACGGTATTTACCCTGTGTACGGGGGACGATATCACCAACGCCGAAGGAAAAGTGATCATGGAAGCGGATACTGTGATTGAGGAAAAGGCTACAGATGAGGAAGGAAAGCTATTGTTTACGGCAGATCTTCCGGTAGGTTTTTCCTATTACGTGAAGGAAACCGCCGCAGCCTCCGGGTTCACGACCATGGGGGAAGTGCAGGAATTTGACTTTACCTTTGAAAATATGGGCAGGGCGGCCATGCCGTCGGTACTCTGCTTTGAAAATGAACCCACGGTAGTGGAGTTTACCAAAGTATCCCTCACCGATGGATCAGAAGTAGAGGGCGCGAAGCTGCAGGTGACAGACCCGGACGGCAACGTGGTGGACGAATGGATTTCCGGGAAGGAACCCCATATCATCCGGGAACTGGAGGTTGGGAAAACCTACCAGATGGCAGAAACCATGCCTGCGGACGGGTATGTGACCGCCAGCGCGATTGAATTTACAGTAGAAAATAAAAATGAAGTGCAGAAGGTGGAGATGAAGGATGATGTGACCAAGGTAGAAATCTCAAAGACAGACATTGCCGGGGAGGAACTGCCTGGGGCGAAGCTGACCATCTATGACAAAGACGGAAATGTGGTGGAAAGCTGGACATCCGGAGATGAGCCGCATTATATTGAAATGCTCCCCATCGGGGAATATACGCTCCATGAGGAAGCCGCCCCGGAAGGGTATCTGTTGGCAGAAGACAATCCATTTGAAGTTCAGGATACCGGGGAAATCCAGGAGGTTGCCATGAAAGATGGCGTGACCAGAGTGGAGATTACAAAGACAGATATTGCCGGGAAGGAACTGCCGGGGGCGAAACTGACTATCCTTGATAAGGATGGAAAAGTGGTGGAAAGCTGGATTTCCGAAGAAGAGTCGCACTATATTGAAATGTTGCCGGTCGGGGAATATACGCTCCATGAAGAGAGCGCGCCGGAGGGTTATCTGTTGGCGGAGGATATTCAATTTGAAGTCCAGAATACCGGAGAAATCCAGAAAGTGGCCATGAAGGATGAAGCAAAGCCGGAGACACCGGATACGCCGAAAACCGGGGACAAGTCAGACTTCCTGTTCTGGCTGCTGATCCTGGTGCTGGCATGCATCGGTATGGTTGTGCCTATTGTTTCCTGTTTCAGAGATTTGAAAAAGGGAAAGAGCGATGAGTAATCCGGTGGAATTGTGATAGATGCCAATATAAAAACCAATACGGCATTAATTAGACTCACGAGCGGTAAGATTTGTCGGTTCGCCAAAACATATTCCACGATATGCCGGGACGTTTTGGCAAAGTTTAGCATTCGTGATTATTGTGCCAGCCGCATGGCGGAATAGTTTTTCATGCGGCTGTGTGCGTCACATGATACTGAGCGGCTGATTTATCTGGCGGTTAGTATTATACAAAATATATAGGCCGGGTGAGGTGATTGCGGGTATGGTTCCGCAGGCATCCTGCCGGAAAGGAGAGTGCATGAAGATAATCAGCAGAGAGAAAGTAGAAATGTTAAGGAAAATGTATCCGGCAGGAACGAAAGTCTGCCTGGATGCAATGGAAGGGGAAAACCAGATGGAATCCGGGCTGAAAGGCAAAGTCATCCATGTGGATGATGCCGGACAGATCGTAGTGAATTGGGAGAATGGAAGCGGCCTGTCCCTGATTCCGGGTGCGGACAGGTTCCACAAGGTGAGTGATCCGCAGAAGAAAAAAGAAAAGAATAGAAATACGGGGAAGGGGGAACCATCCCGGTAAAACAGGGCGGGAAGTCAGACTGGGTGGTCTGGCTTCTCGCCCTTCCATTGGTCTGGTGGGCAGCCCTTTTATTGGCGGATTCTGTAGGTCCAGACAGAAATCTGATGGTTATTCTGGAACTGTTGACAGAAAAGCTAGACCATCCATTCCAGATCCATTTCACGGAGTATACGGTGAAGTCGGTTCTGGCCTGTACGCTTCTGTACGGGATGGGGATCGGCATTTTCTATTCCAACCAAAAGAATTACCGCCGCGGGGAGGAACACGGCTCCGCCAAATGGGGGAATGTAGGGCAGCTCTGCAAGAAATACCGCGCCATGCCCTATGCGGAGAATATCCTCCTGACCCAGAACTTCCGGATGGGCCTGGACTGTTATAAGCATCGGAGGAACCTGAATATCTTAGTGATCGGAGGGAGCGGCGCCGGAAAATCCAGGACGTTTGCAATCCCCAATATCATGCAGTGCAACTGCTCCATGGTCATCACAGACCCCAAAGCCGAACTTCTCCGGAAAACAGGCGGGCTGCTGAAAAAAATGGGATATGAGGTGCGGGTTTTCGACCTGATTCATCCAGATACCTCGTTCTGTTACAACCCGTTCCAGTACGTGCAGGACGATAAAGACGTACTGCGGCTGATCAATAACCTGATCAAGAATACTACGCCCAAAGGCTCCCAATCGTCGGACCCATTCTGGGAGAAAAGCGCGCCGGGTCTCTTGCAGGCCTTGCTGATGGATCGCTGTCATGAAGCGCCGCCGGACGAGCAGAGGTTCCCCATGATCATGGAAATGCTGGCCTCAGCACAAGTGAAAGAAGAGGATGAGGATTACGAGTCACCACTGGATATTTTATTTGAACGGCTGGAGATGCGGGAACCAGAAAGTATCGCTGTGAAGCAATACCATATTTACAAACAGGCGGCAGGCAAGACAGCGAAAAGCATACTGATTTCCGTAGGCGTCCGTCTGGCGGCGTTCAACTTAAAGCAGATCGCAGACCTGACCTGTACGGATGAATTAGACCTGTCCAGCATCGGGGAAAAGAAAGTGGCATTGTTCTGTTGCATCCCGGATGCGGACACCAGCCTGAATTATCTGGTAGGCATGATCTACAGCCAGTTATTCCAGACATTATATTATGTGGCAGACCGTCTGCACGGTGGGAAACTGCCGGTGCCGGTAAACTGCATTATGGATGAATTTGCCAACGTAGCATTGCCGGATGATTTTGAAAAGATTCTGGCGACCATGCGTTCACGCTCCATTTCATGCAGTATTATAATACAGAATATGAGCCAGCTCAAGGCTCTTTTTAAGGACTCCTGGGAAAGTCTTGCAGGGAATTGCGACGAACTTTTATACCTCGGCGGCAATGAAAAGGAGTCCCATAAGTACATTTCTGAACTGCTTGGAAAGGAGACCATAGACACGAATACCTACGGGCAGACGAAGGGGAAATCCGGCAGTTATTCTACCAATTTCCAGCAGAGCGGGAGGGAATTACTGATGCCTGATGAGGTCAGGCTACTGGATAATGACTATGCGCTTTTATTCGTCCGCGGGGAGCATGCCGTGATGGATCGGAAATATGACCTTTTAAAACACCCGAATATCCGGGATACGGAGGATGGGGGCGCGCCGCCCTATGATTATGCGGAAGCGCCTCTGGCGCACGACATACCGGTATTTGATGAAACACGAAGTGAAGATTATGAACTGCTCTCCGGCGAAGATATTGCCGGGGAGCCTTTTTAGGAGGAATGTGGATGAAATTTTATAACATGAGAAAAAAATATGGCAAAAGGAACCAGAAGAAAACAGCACCGCAGTCGATGGGTTCTGGGAAGAAAAAGACATTTTCCGTTTATGCGACATTGGTATTCGCCCTCTGTATGGGCACAATTACGGTGTATGCAGCCGGAGATCCGCTGGCCGTGGTAAATAACCTGTCGACCTTTATCTTTTCCCTGATCCGCGCGATCGGGATGATCCTGCTGGGCTTCGGGGTCGTACAGGTAGGGCTTTCCCTAAAGAGCCATGACCCCAGCCAGAGGGCCAATGGGTTCCTGACACTGGCCGGGGGAATCATCATCACCTTTGCAAAAGAGATTCTGGACCTGATCATGGGCTGACGCATGGTGCATTATGTTGAGGAAGGGGGTGCAGCCGGATGGACAGCGATAACTGGATTGTCCAAAACCTGAATTCCGCATTGTCCACATGGGACGCGAAGCTGACGGAGATCTGGGGGCTCCTGACACAGAACCCGAAGGACTTTAAGGGCGGCGCTATCTGGACGGTCATGCTGAACGTGAACGACGGCCTGAAAGCCATCGGGTACGGCCTGCTGGTCTTGTTCTTTGCGGCAGGCATTGTCAGGACCTGTTCCAGCTATACGGACGTGAAAAAGCCGGAGCATGCAGTGAAAGCGTTCATCCGCTTTGCGCTGGCTCAGGGGGCGGTGATGCATGGGATGGAACTTCTGACGGCAGTCTTTTCCATTGTGCAGGGCATGGTGTCTAACATCATGTCCCATTCCGGCATGGCACAGGGGGTGACAGAGCTCCCGGCAGAGATCGTGGAAAAAATTGAATCCGTGGGGATGCTGGAGTCCATCCCCTTATGGATCGTGACATTGTTGGGGAGCCTGCTGATCACGGTTCTTTCTTTTGTCATGATCCTGACCGTTTATGGCCGGATGTTCAAGCTGTATATGTATACAGCCATCGCGCCGATCCCCATTTCTACCTTTGCAGGGGAGCCGACTCAGTCCGTAGGGAAGAACTTCATCCGGTCTTATACCGGGGTATGTCTGGAAGGGGCGATCATTGCATTGGCCTGTATCATCTTTTCCGTATTTGCGGCAAGCCCTCCGGCCATAGGGAATCAGGATCTGTCGGCAGTGACAATCGTATGGAATTATGTAGGGGAATTAATCTTTAACCTGTTGATACTGGTCGGTGCAGTGAAAGCATCAGACCGGATTGTGAAGGAGATCATGGGATTGTAGAAAACGAAATATAAGATTAAGAAGCGATGGGAATGGTACGATTTTTTTGATGGAGGTGGTTGTAGATAGAGGTAAAGATGAATAAGGAGATCATGGATTACCGGGAAGCCATGTTCTTTGGGCTAGATTTCCGCCAAATGGCATGTTCCCTGCTGGCAGTCCTGGCTGCGGTAGGGATTTATTTCAGCCTGCGGGAAAAAGCAGGGGAAGAGGTGACCGGGTGGCTGTGCATGTTAGGCGCGGCCCCTTTTGCAGTCTGCGGCTTTTTCCGCTACCATGGGATGACGGCGGAACAGTTTGCGTGGGCATTTATTAAGTCTGAGTTCCTGTACCCGAAGCGGCTTCTGTTCCAGCCGGAGGATTTATATTACCAATGCATGGAGGAAAGCCTTTCCGCCGGAGAGGGAAGAAAAAAGTGGAAGAAAGCGGAACGGGAGAAGAAGAAAGAAAAGCGGAAAAAAGCTGGGGGAAGAAAAAGAATCAACAGAAAAGATGTGAAAAGGAAACGGTTAAGAAAGAAAAGAAGAAATCCAAATGAGATGGAATCGGATCACAGACGGAGGAAACCATTGATCAGCCGATTGGATCATAGACGGAAGAACTGTCAGAATAGCAGGGAGGATTGCATGCAGAAGAGCAGGCCAGTTGGACGGCGGGCTTCGCAGATGAAAAGAGCAGACAGCATGCAAAAAAATTCGCAGAACAGCCGGACAGGAATCGTGCAGCAGAATCCGCAGAATAGCAAGCCGGATGGCATGCGGCAAAATCCACTGAGGAACCGGATAGGTAAGATAGGGCAGAATCCACTGAAGAGCCGGATAGGTAAGATATGGCAGAATCCACAGAAAAGCAGAATTGGTGGTATAGAGCAAATTCCGCAGAAGAGCCGGATGGGTAAGATAGAGCAAAATACACAAAAAAATGGGATGGGAAGCATAGAGCAGAATCCACAGAAAAGCAGACCGGGCGGGCAGAGTCCGCAGAAAGGCAGGACAAGAAGCAGGCAGCAAAATCCGTACAATGGAAGTCCGGCTAACGGGCAGATCAGACAGCATAATGGCAGATCAGACGTCAGGCAGGAGAACCGACAGACGGGGAATCCCAGCCGCCAGAGGAAAAGGAGGGGTGCGTATGATTAAGACATTGATTCAGGCAAGGAAGATGGACCGGGAGAAATTCAAAATCCCACGGTCTGTCCAGCAGGCGGTACCCATCCGCCGGATCTGGCAGGACGGGATCTTTCAGGTGGGGAATAAATTCTCAAAATCCTTCCGGTTTTCGGATATCAATTATTCCATCGCCAGCAAAGCAGACAAGATGGAAATGTTTCTGGATTATTCGGAACTGCTGAATGCGCTGGATTCCGGCGCATCGGCAAAGATCACGCTGAATAACCGGAGAATCAACAAAGAGGAATTTGAGGAATCCCTGCTGATCCCCATGAAAGGGGACGGGCTGGACAGCTATCGGAGGGAATACAATGAGATGCTGCTCTCCAAAGTCAGCGGAACCAACAACAGCATCCAGCAGGAGCGGTACTTGACCATCAGCATCCATAAGAAAAATGTGGATGAAGCCAGAACGTATTTCGCAAGGGTAGGGACGGATATCGTCACCCATCTGGCCAAGCTGTCCTCCGTGGCGGAGGAACTGGATGCCGGGGAACGGCTGCAGATTTTTAGGGATTTTTTCCGGGCGGACCAGCCCCAGTGCTTTCCCTTTGACCTGAAAGCATTTGCCAGGAGGGGGAGCAGCTTCAAGGACTGGATCTGCCCGGATTCCATGGAATTTCACAGGGATTATTTCATGCTGGGCAATCGGTACGGGCAGGTCTTGTATATGCAGGACTACGCCAGCTATGTGAAGGACGCCATGATCTCCGAACTGTGCGATTTGAGCCGGGACCTGATGCTGTCCATTGATATCCTCCCAGTGCCTACGGATGAGGCAGTAAAGGAGATCCAGAACCGTCTTTTGGGGGTAGAGACCAATGTGACAAATTGGCAGAGACGGCAGAATGCGAACAACAATTTCTCCGCAGTGGTTCCCTATGACATGGAGCTGCAGAGGAAGGAGACCAAGGAGATGCTGGACGACCTGACCACAAGGGATCAGCGGATGATGTTCGGCCTGCTGACCATGGTGCATATGGCAGACAGCAGGGAGCAGATGGAATCGGATACGGAAACCCTGCTGTCCGTGGCAAGGAAGCACCTCTGCCAGATGTCGGTGCTGAAATGGCAGCAAATGGATGGGATGAACACGGTGCTGCCCTACGGCCTGCGGAATATCCATACACAGCGGACCCTGACTACGGAATCCACGGCAGTGCTGATCCCATTCCATACGCAGGAGATCATGCAGCCGGGAGGGATTTACTACGGGCAGAATGCGGTCAGCAAAAATATGATCGTGGCAGACCGGAGGAAACTGCTGAACGGAAACTCGTTTCGGCTAGGGGTCAGTGGCAGCGGAAAATCTTTTTCAGCCAAGGAAGAAATCGTGGATCTGGCATTGTCAACAGAGGATGACATCCTGATCTTAGACCCGGAGTCAGAGTTCACATCACTGGTAGAAGCCCTGAATGGGGAAGTCATCCGCATTTCCGCCACGTCAGACACCCACCTGAACGCATTGGATATGGATGCAGCCTATGGGGACGATAAGAACCCGCTGATTGAAAAGTCGGAGTTCATCCTGTCCCTGTTTGAGCAGCTTGTAGGGGCGGGCAATCTGTCGGCCAAGGAAAAATCCATCCTGGACCGGTGTACGGCGGACGTGTACCGGGAATATATCCGGGGCGGTTACCGGGGGAAGGTTCCGACCTTGAAGGATCTGTACCGGGAACTGCTGAATCAGCCGGAGGAAGAGGCAAGAGGATTGGCATTGTCTTCGGAATTATTTATCAACGGGAGCCTGAACACCTTTGCACAGCCGACGAATGTGGATACGAAGAGCCGGATCATTGATTACGATATCCGGGAGCTGGGCGAGCAGCTCATGCCGTTGGGAATGCTGGTCACATTGGACAGCATTTTCAACCGGGTGATCCAGAACTGGAAAAAAGGGAAGACCACGTGGATCTTTGCGGATGAGTTCTATCTCCTGTTCCAGTACCAGTACAGTGCGGATTTTTTCTATCGTCTGTATAAGCGGATTCGCAAGTATTATGGGTTTGTGACAGGGTTAACTCAGAACGTGGAGGAGCTCCTAAAATCCGATACGGCAAGGTTGATGCTTGCGAACAGCGAATTTCTGATCTTACTGAATCAGTCTAGCACAGACCGGGAGGAATTGGCAAGGCTTTTGAACATTTCAGACAACCAGCTATCCTATATCACAAATGTAGGTGCAGGGCATGGGCTGATTCGGTGTTCGGGGAATCTGGTGCCGTTTGAAAATACCTTTCCGAAAAATACAAAGTTGTTTGAACTGATGTCTACCTCCGCAGGGGATTTTCAGAGAAAAGACTGAAAAGATATTGTTGACTTACAATAAATAGTTATAC
>VSNK01000153.1 GCA_009774255.1 Faecalicatena sp. | reverse complement strand
ATTATGTACTCATTATACTTATGTGTGTTTTTTTATTGCAGACATTATGGAAATCTGAGATTATTGGGCGCTTCGCCCAATACCAATAGGGTTTATACATATAATAAGGGTTGTCGATGCCCACTTTTATTTTTTCGTGTGGATATTCCACGGATAGCAAGGCGGGCATGAAGTGATTTTGATGGAGGCAAAGATGGGGAAAAGGGGCACATCACCGGAGGATGAGTTTCTGATGGAGATCGTCGGAGAAGACTATTTTGATGACTCCAGGGGTGCGTCAAGGAAGAATAACAGCAGAAAGAGTAAAAGCATAAAGAAAGGCGGAAAGAAAAAACGGAGCGGAACAGGTAAAAGTATCGGCAAGAGCGGTAAAGTCATCAGAAAAAAGGGCAAGAAGAGTCGGAAGTTTCCGTCTTTAAAGCCATGGATGAAGGTTACGTTAGGAGTAGCTATATTCTTGCTGGTTGCGGCTGCGGGATTGTTTGGGAGCTTCGTTTATTTGCGTGCCGAGGGTGAGAAAAATCTTAAGACAAATGTAGAAGAGATGATGGCCGATGCGGAAGTCGAGGAAGAGAAGAAGGAAGGACTTTTTGTTAATTACAAAGGAAAAGAGTACAAGTATAATGAGGATGTAATTAATTTTTTATGTCTGGGAATTGATAAGACTATCTCGATTGAGGACAAGGTGGAAGATACGAGAGGGCAGGGAAACGCAGATGTGATCATGTTGGTAAGCGTTGACTTGGAAAGCGGTTTCATTCATATACTTGCCATCCCGAGAGATACGATGGTGCCGGTTAAGGTGTATGATACGGCAGGTACATATCTGCGGAGCGAAGAATGTCAGATTACGTCACAGCATACGTATGGGCTTACGGAAGAGAAAGGTTGTGAATTGATGGTGGAAGCGGTGTCGAATCTTCTGTATAAAGTTCCGATCCAGAGGTACTGTTCCATCAATATACAGGCGGTTCCACTTTTGAATGATGCAATAGGCGGAGTCGATGTGGCGGTTTTGGAGACGATGCAGGGAGATTATGGAACTTATAATCAGGGAGATATCCTACATTTAGACGGTAATATGGCTCTGGAATATATTCGCATCCGGGATCATAATGTATTCGGCAGTGCCATGTTAAGACTTGAACGCCAGAAGCAGTATCTGATGAGTTATTTTGAAACCGCAAAGCAAGCAATAGGAGGAGATCTTACGATTCCGGTTACGATTTATCAGCAATTGATTGATAATAAATATATGTTTCCCGATATTGCCTTGGCAGATGTTACCTATTTAGTACCGGAGCTTTTAAATATCTCATTAACCGTGGAGGATATGTCGATGATTCCGGGAGAAGTCGTGAAGCCAGGTGAATACACAGAGTACCATGTCAATGATGAACAGTTGAAAGAGCTGGTAATACAGAGATTTTATGAAGAAACAATGTGAAATTGTTATATAGGCATAGTGGAAGTATGGATAGATATCTTTTGGCAATGTGCGGAAGAGGAAAGGGACGAAGAAAAGTTGGAAAACGTGAAGAAAAGTGGAAAAAATAAAAAAGGAAGACCAATAGCCGTAGTGCTGGCTGTAGTGATTTTATTCGCAATAGGGATAGGGGCCGGCGTATATTTTTATTCCAATTCTGGTTCGGATACGGAAGATGAGAATATGTTACCTGAGGCAGATACGGAAGAGGCAAAGAAAGAATATGAAGAGCTTCAAGAAAAAGTGGTAACGGACAATGATGATCCAATGCTTCGGAAGATTGATTTTGATGCTCTGCAGGAAGTGAATTCGGATGTCTATGCATGGATTTGGGTTCCGGGGACAAATATCGACTATCCGGTTCTGCAGAGCGAGACGGAAGAGGATGACTATTACTTAAATACGACGATTGACCGTAAGACAGGTTATCCGGGCTCCATTTATACGGAAAAATATAATTCTAAGGAGTTTTTGGATCCGATTACGGTCATATATGGGCATGATATGAAGGATGGAACGATGTTTACGGAACTTCATAAGTATACGGATAGGACTTTTTTTGACAATAATCCATATATCTATATTTATGCCCCTGACCGTACGTTGAAGTACAGGATTTTTGCAGCGGTGGCGTTTGATGACCGCTATATATTGGATAATTATAATTATTATGTGCAAGAGGAATTTCAAAGGTTTGTGGATGATATCAAAAGTTCTATGGATGGTAATGTAAATGAGGATGTTGAAGTTGTACGCGGGAATCCGGTTGTAGTTCTTTCGACATGCATCAGCGAATATCCGAACCAGCGTTGGCTTGTCAATGGAACTCTGGAGGATTGGAATATCCAGGAGTAATATTATGTTGTTTTTCTGGTATTAAGGTCTGCCCAAAGCGGACTTTAATATAAATCACACAAAGTAACAGGAGGCAGGGATAAGTGTGGAATTTTATGATTTCATTAAATATCCCGTGAAACAAGAAAGGAGAAATAGAAACATGAAAATGAAAAAAGTGGTTGCGTTGCTTTTGGCATCTGCAATGACCTTAAGCATGGCAATAACTTCATTCGCAGCGGATACTGATCCTAGTAAGAACGATCCGGTACCGACACCAACACCGACGGCAACACCAACACCAACACCGACGGTAACACCAACGCCGACGGTAACACCAACGCCGGAAGCGGTTAAACCATCAACTGGAACGGCAGAAGACAATAGTGGAGTCGTAAAAGTTGGTAATGATGAATATTATATTGGTGCTACAACGGATCAAAAAGAAATAATAAATGCTCTGCCAGAAGAGTATAAAGCAGTGGTTGAGAATGTTATTAAAACCGATGAAACTATTAAACAAGCTCTTGCAGATCCGACACAGCTTCCTGGCGTTCAGTTAGAGAAAGAAGTGAAGGCAGATGATATTAAGGTACTCTTTACAGCTGACTATGTACTTAAGGATGCAGCGGGAAATGTTGTAGAAGGAGACGATCTTGCGGCTGTTTTGGCAGAAGGACCAATTACTTTTGATCTTGATGAGGCAATTGAGGCACCTGGCGAGGGAGAAGCATTATATGCTCTTCATTTTGTATCAAGTACAGGTGAGTGGGAAATTTTGCACGCTACCCTTGGAGCAGACGGCAAGACAGTGAGTGTATCTGTAGATAGCCTGTCTCCTTTTACTGTGTTTGTTGGACCAACTGGTTTAGTAAGCGTTGCGGGAGTGGAACCGACACCAACACCAACAGTGACGACGACACCGGCACCGGGTCAGAAGCCGCCGACTTATCATGAGCCTCCGAAGCATGCGTATGATCCTGATGCAGCAATTAAGGATGATAGCACAGACAAAGGCAACAGCAACACAAACACAAATACAAATAATAAAAATAACTCAGCAACAACTTCAACATCAACAACTTCTGCAGCGAAGGTTTCTCCGAAGACTGGACAGAGATAATCAAGGAATTGCTGAATTAAATGTAAGATTTAGCTGTTATGGCGTGTGATGAGAAAGAGCCATCCTTTTAAGTCAGGATGGTTCTTTTTTATCTTAATCCGAATTTCCTTATGGGAATGTAGGTGTGTGGGGGCTGTTTATACTTGGTTGTGTGTCCCGCATGCTTCTGTAGTTCGAAAAAGTAGAGGGCACGTCTGGTCTGGCGGATGTATCATAATTGCAACGCATCTAGCGCTTTGAATAGTCGGGCCTAACGGCGGTCATAAAAAAGTCGGTGACGCTGTTTAGGACGGAACGAAGCGGAATGTAGACGAGCCTGGATGCGGCAACCGCTATTTTACTATAATGTTCCAACGAATAGTGTATAAATCTCGTCCACTGTTTTCCCAGGATTGTCTATGATGAGAGTGTAGATTGGAAGGACTTCCTCTGGTTCGGTCTCCATCTCGTCAGCAATCGTAGCGAGTGATTTATTTCTGGCACATTTTTTCCAGATCATGGTGATGCGTTGTGTCAGCTTTTCCTTTTCAAATTCCTTTTCAAATACCTCTTCAAATTTCTTTTCAAATTTCTCTTCAAATTCCTTTTCAAACTCCTCTTTGATTTTATTCGTTTCTTTTTTGACTTCCTTGTCTAATTCCTCTTTCAGCTTCCGGTCAAATTTTTCCTGTACAATTTCCATAATAATATCACTCATACCATTTACCTCCTGAAATAGTTTCTGATTTGCACGCATGATTGTCTCAATGACCGCCTTATGCAGGTTATTTTTCTTATGTCCTATGTAATCTTCGATCAGTATTCTGGCATTTTCCTGCGTATCCAGCTTATTGGTGAGGCTTCTAAGCCATAGGTTTTCCTTTCGAGATAACTGCCTGGTGACAAGAATTTGAATTGGGATCTTGTCTCCTGTTACGGAGTAAATCCCCGCCTCCACCATCTCTACCGTACATCCCCTTGCTTCCCGCAGATGTCTGACCAGTTCCCGGGGATAGCTTTCTGATACAAGAGTGATCGTGAGTTCCTCCATAGGAATCTCATTCACAGAAGCCACATCCGCTTTGTAAAAACAGGTATATCCGTATACCTTATAAAAATCGTCAATAGAAAGAGAGTCATCAGGAGATTTATATTCGACAATATTTCTTTTTCTGAAAAATCTGCCAATGTTCTTTTTTACGGGTCGGTCGGCCTCTTTTTTGATGATCAGGATATCGATCTGCATGGGCTTTTTGCTCAGCAGATGCTCACTTTCAAACTCCAGGTTATCCGCGTCGTCTAGCAGTTCGATCTGAAGTCCGGCAAAAAATGCAGGATGCCAGTAGATCGTGCCGTTTTCTCTGTTCGTATGCTCCATAGAAAACCTCCTTATTCTGTTTTTTTCAGGAGATTTTCCGATTCCTGTTCAGAAATACTCCCGCTTATCTGGATAAAAGCACGAATTTTCTGAAAGGATCGGGGCTGAAACCCCTTGTCTTGAATTGCCATAGATATAACGAAACTGGATGTTCCGATATAAATGAACTTTAAGAAAATATGCTTTTTGTTATTTTAGCACACTGTCGCCGAAGAATACAAGTGAAAATTTTGTGTTCTTCGATCCAATACGTCGGTGAGTGTTACTGTTCACACGGTGCCTTGCACTCAGCTGCAAGACATCCGGCCAATACAGTGATGGGGCAGGCATCCGGCCCCTCGCCGTTAGGCGACTTTTCAATGGGCTGGATGCGTTACAGTTCGCGGCCGGTTAGTAACAGAAAATAATAAAAAAATTAAAAATAATACTTTACATTTCGTCAGGAATCTCATATAATAATATTTATCGCGGGGTGTGGCTCAGTTTGGTTAGAGCGCACGGCTGGGGGCCGTGAGGTCGCAGGTTCGAATCCTGTCACCCCGACTGAGTGAGAGGCATACTTCCTTGACAGGAGGGGATGTCTTTTTTCATGCTAAAATCGAGCCCTGAGCTGTTTTTAACCCGTCAAAATCCATGTCTATCAGTGGGAGAATCGCTTTATAAGTACCTGTCTGTGACCAATAACTTTGAAAATCTCCCCGAATCATAGTACTGACGACGGCCTTTGGATTGTATATATGACAGCCAGAAAGCAAATATCCGTCATACCAGTGTGCCGTTTCTTCATAATCTCTGTCATATTTTCGGCATAGTTCTTTTACTTCCTTTTCTAAAACCAACATACGGAGCAAAAAAGCTAGTACAGCGTTTCCTTGATCCCCATATACTTAGTGCTTACTATTTTTGTCAGCGCAAGGCGGAGGAAGGAGGCAATGCGGTGGCATTGTTGACTGACGACAACGCGGCGATGGCGGAAATAGTAAGTACTAAGTATATGAGGGACTAAGAAACGCTGTACTAGTATAACCCACAATAATTACCACTACCTTACGCGCAGGATAAATTTCCATGTGCGAGGAAGCTGAATGAGGCGATGCCGGTAGCTGTTGTCACAAGGAGGGACCCGCTTGCGGGAGGATTCCTTATGACCTAATCGTCGATTGAAGCTGACGCGGCAGATGGAAATTTAGACAAGCGAAAGGTGTGGATAATTATCGTGGGTTATACTAGCGTTCAGCATCGTGAATTCATCAAAATTATTCAGAGCTGATTGGGTCTTTAATTTCTTGATAGGTAGAATTCCGGTCAAATAAGCAAGGTGCAAAAACTTTCTTCTATCTTTTTCTTAAAAGACTTTCAGTATTGTACCTCCAATATGGCAAATACACATTTATGAAACATTTCAGAGTTGACCGAACCCTCCCTTGGAGGTATAATAGGAAAGCAAACACGAATTTGATAAGAAGCTGTTGTTTATGCTTCAAGGTATGGACCGAAGCATGAATTATGACAGACATAGAGGGCGAGAATCATGATAAAGAGCATGACAGGTTTTGGGAGGTGCGAGTATCAGCAGGGTTCCCGGAAGTATACGGTAGAGTTGAAGAGTGTAAACCACCGTTATCTGGATGTGAATATCCGGATGCCGAAGAAGCTGAATTTTTTTGACAGCGCGATCCGTACGCTGCTGAAGGATTATGCAAGCCGTGGGAAGATTGACATTTTTATTATGTATGAAGACCTTTCGGATGCGCAGGGCAGTTTAAAGTACAATGCGGCGTTGGCCGGAGAATATGTGAAGTATCTCAGGCAGATGGCGGAGGAATTCGGTCTGGACGACCATTTGAGCCTTGCGACGCTGGCGCGTTGTCCGGAGATCTTGACGATGGAAGAGCAGCCGGAGGACGAAGAGGAACTTTGGAAGGGCTTAAAAACCGCGCTGGAAGGCGCGTTTACGCAGTTTGTCGCGGCAAGGACGACAGAAGGAGAGCACCTGAAAAAGGATATCCTTGCAAAGCTTTCCGGAATGGAGGTATTGATCGCCGGGGTTGAAGAGCATTCCCCGGAGATTGCGGCGCAGTACCGGATGAAGCTGGAGGAGAAGGTACGGGAGCTGCTCGGGGATGTGCAGATGGAGGAAAGCAGGATTGCCGCGGAGGTCGTTCTGTTCGCGGACAAGATCTGTACAGATGAAGAGATCGTGCGTCTGAAAAGCCATGTTGCTCATATGCGTGATACATTGGAGGAGTCAGAAGGTATCGGACGGAAGCTGGATTTTATCGCACAGGAGATGAACCGGGAGGCCAACACGATCTTATCCAAGGCCAATGACCTGGAGATTTCGAATTACGCGATCAGCCTAAAGACCGAGATCGAAAAAATACGCGAGCAGATACAAAATATTGAGTAAAGATTCAGAACAGCAGCAATAAGAAAAAACAGACAGCGGCAAGCTTGCTTGCCGGGGGCTGGTTTTTCATATTGATATTGGGCGGAACGCCCAAAAGCCTCAGACAGGAGTCGCGCAAGCGACGGAAAGTCTGCGGAGCAGACGGGTCTGAGGCCTGCTGTACTGAATAGGAAAGCAGAACAGCAGCAATAAGAAAAAGCAGACAGCGGCAAGCTTGCTTGCCGGGGGCTGATTTTTCATATTGATATTGAAACAAGGAGAAGGGTATGGGAGATTCCAGAGGGATTTTGATTGTTGTATCCGGTTTTTCCGGGGCGGGGAAAGGCACATTGATGAAGGCTCTTTTAAAGAACTATCCTGAGCAGTATGCGTTGTCGATTTCTGCGACCACAAGGCAGCCGCGTGAAGGAGAAGTGGACGGAAGAGAGTATTTTTTCATTACAAAGGAAGAATTTGAAAAAATGATTGCGGAAGGGGAACTAATAGAGTATGCTAGATACGTAGAGAATTACTATGGGACGCCCCGCGCCTATGTGGAGCAAAAGCTGGAGGAAGGGAAGGATGTGATCCTGGAGATTGAGATCCAGGGCGCCATGAAGGTGAAGACAGCCTTTCCGGAGACTCTGCTGATGTTTGTGACGCCGCCCACGGCAGGAGAATTGAAAAGAAGACTTATGGGCAGAGGGACGGAGCCGGAGGATGTCATTGATTCCAGGCTTCGGCGTGCCGCGGAGGAAGCGGACGGTATGGATCAGTATGATTATCTGGTTGTGAATGATAATGTGGAGAACTGTGCGGAGGAAATGCACGGCATTATCCAGGGAGAGCATCGCCGTTGCTTCCGAAATATGGAATTTATGGAAAGAATCAAGCAGGATTTACAGAGACTGAAAGGAGAGTAAGAAGCATGCTGCATCCATCTTACACAGATTTAATGAGAGTGGTGAATAAGGACGTGGAAGAGGGCGACACAAAGATCGTCAACAGCCGTTATTCGATTGTACTTGCAACATCCAAAAGAGCCCGTCAGATTATTGACGGCGAGCTGCCGATGGTGAGTGTGAAGAATGAGGCGAAGCCGCTTTCACTGGCAATTCAGGAACTGAATGAAGGAAAGCTGAAGATTATGGCTGAAAATGCAATGGAAGAGGAAGACGAATTACAATTTCTGCTCGATGAAGAAGAGCCGATTGAGGAAACTCTGATTACGGAGTAATTACAAAGGCTATCCCTATCGCGTGTAGGTGATAGCCATATTTCTTTTCTTATTTACGAGTCTGCTGCACCACAGCTTGCCGCGTCGGGATTTTGGCCGACTTGCTGCGCTGGAATTTTACTGCTCTATAGCTTGCTGCGGGGCTTTGATGGGAGAACAGCTATGAAAATTTTATTTATCTCTCTGGGATGTGACAAGAATCTTGTGGATACGGAAGTGATGCTGGGGCTTCTGGCCTCCCGGGGATATGAGATGACGGACGATGAGACGGAAGCAGAGATCATCATTATCAATACCTGCTGCTTCATTCACGACGCAAAGGAAGAAAGTATCCAAAATATTCTGGATATGGCGGAATATAAAAAGAAGGGAAAACTGAAAGCGCTGGTCGTGACCGGGTGCCTGGCACAGCGGTATCGGCAGGAGATCTTGGATGAGATACCGGAGGTTGACGCGGTACTTGGAACCACGGCATATGACCAGATTCTGGAATCGGTGGATACGGCGCTTGCGGGAAATCCGGAGGTGCGTCTGGCAGATCTGCAGTCTCTTCCGGCCGTAGAGACGAAGCGTCTGGTGACAACAGGCGGGCACTATGCATATCTGAAGATTGCCGAGGGATGCGATAAGCACTGTACCTATTGTATTATCCCCAGGATTCGGGGGAGTTTTCGCAGTGTGCCCATGGAACGGCTTTTAAAAGAAGCGGAGGAACTGGCCGGGCAGGGAGTCAAAGAACTGATTCTGGTCGCCCAGGAGACGACCTTGTATGGAAAGGATATTTACGGTGAGAAGAGGCTTCCGGAGTTGCTGAGGAAATTGTGCGGAATTCCGGGGCTTCGCTGGATCAGGATTTTGTATTGTTATCCGGAAGAAATTACGGATGAACTGATACGGGTGATGAAGGAAGAGACGAAAATCTGTCATTATCTGGATCTGCCGATTCAGCATGCCAATGACAGGATATTAAAGCGGATGGGGCGCAGGACGTCGAAGCGGGAATTGACAGAGATCATAGAAAAGCTGCGCCGGGAGATTCCGGATATTTGTCTGCGTACGACACTGATCACCGGATTTCCGGGAGAGACGGAAGCAGAGCATGAAGAACTGATGGATTTTGTGGATCAGACAGAGTTTGACCGCCTGGGTGTATTTACCTATTCTCCGGAGGAGGATACCCCGGCTGCGGAGCTGCCGGATCAGATCGAGGAAGGGGTAAAGAAGGAACGGCAGGCAGAGCTTATGGAATTACAGCAGGAAATCGCATTTGCAAATGCAGAGGATATGATCGGACGGGAAGTGCTGGTCATGATCGAGGGAAAAGTGGCGGATGAAAATGCGTATGTGGGCCGTACATACCGGGATGCTCCGGGGGTGGACGGGATGATTTTTGTAGAGACAGGAGAACTGCTGCTGTCCGGAGATTTTGCCCGGGTGAAGGTGACCGGAGCGTTGGAATATGATTTGATAGGAGGACTTGTGGAATGAATCTGCCAAATAAACTGACTGTACTGAGGATTATTATGGTGCCTTTTTTTGTATTTTTTATGCTGACGGAAACGGGAGGAACGGCGAATAAATGGATCGCTCTTGTTCTGTTCTGCGTGGCCAGCCTGACCGATCTGCTGGATGGTAAGATAGCACGGAAGTATCATCTGGTGACAAATTTTGGGAAATTTATGGATCCTCTCGCGGATAAGCTGCTGGTATGTTCCGCCATGATCTGTATGATTGATTCCGGCAAGCTGACCGCGTGGTTTGTCATTATTATCATTGCGCGGGAATTTATCATCAGTGGATTTCGGCTTGTAGCTTCCGACAATGGAATCGTGATCGCCGCAAGCTACTGGGGAAAATTCAAGACCGTTTCCCAGATGGCTATGGTGATTCTGCTGATCGCAGATTTCGGCGGAGTTTTTGATGTGATATGCGAAGCACTGATCTGGATTTCTCTGGCTCTGACTATCATTTCCCTGGTGGATTATGTGGCGAAGAACAAGCAGGTGCTGACCCAGGGAGGAATGTAGGAATGGCTGCAGGAATGGACGTACGAGCAAATGTAGGAAATACAGGAATATATGTAGAAAATGCCGGAACGGACGTAAAAACAGATGTAGAAAATAATGGAACAGATGTAAAAAATAATGGAACGGATGTTGGATTGCAGGAACAAGAGCAGCAGGATTCACTTGAGGAGAAGGTGGTCCGGCTTTTGCAGGAACGCCATTTTACAATTACGACAGCCGAATCCTGTACCGGCGGCCTGATTGCCGGTACCCTGGTAAATGTGGCGGGGGCTTCGGATGTGTTGAACGAAGCCTATGTGACATATTCCAATGAGGCGAAGCAGCGCCTGGCAGGTGTCCGGGCGGAAACTCTGGAGCAGTTCGGAGCGGTCAGCGAAGAGACAGCCTGTGAAATGGCGGCAGGAGCGGCGCGGGCGGCAGAAGCGGATGTGGCTTTAAGCTCTACCGGGATTGCGGGGCCGGGGGGCGGTACGCCGGAAAAGCCGGTGGGGCTGGTATATATCGCCTGCTGTGTCCGTGGGAAGGTGCGGGTTGGGGAACTCCATTTCCATGGTGACAGGATGCAGAACCGGACGGATACGGTGAAGGCTGCGTTAGGACTTGCGGCGGAGATGCTGACGGATGGAAGTCCACAGGAAAATCAGGCATAAACAAAACTGCAGGCTGCGGTCTGTAATCTATACAAAGTTACAGTTCACGGTCTAACCGGCCGCGAACTGTAACGCATCAAGCCCATTGAAAAGTCGCCTGACGGCGAGGGGCTGGCTGCCTCAAACCGCAGCTTTACTGGCCGGATGCCTTGCAGCATAGTGCAAGGCACCGTGAACTGTAACTATACAAAAACTTTTAGAAATCTTGTACAAACTGACAATTGACGTACACACAATTTTGTGCGAAAATAACAGTAGTGTGATGTTAATTTAACGTATTTTATGGAACGGCAAGTGCTCTGCTCCATAAGGTATCCGGCATTATACGCGAGAAAAAATCATACATATTTGAAAGGAGTATTAACATGATTTATTCACATGAAGTAGAAATGATGTGTCCGGTAGCTCAGGGTGCGAATCACGGACCAGCTCCGATCCCGGAAGAAGCAAAATGGGTAAAAGCAAAAGAAGTAAAAGATATTTCCGGCTTTACACATGGCGTTGGCTGGTGTGCTCCGCAGCAGGGTGCATGTAAGCTGACACTCAACGTGAAGGATGGTATTATCCAGGAGGCATTGGTAGAGACGCTCGGATGTTCCGGTATGACCCATTCCGCAGCTATGGCATCGGAGATCCTTCCGGGAAAGACAATCCTGGAGGCATTGAATACGGACCTGGTATGTGATGCTATCAATACGGCTATGAGAGAATTATTCCTTCAGATTGTTTATGGAAGAACTCAGAGTGCATTTTCAGAAGACGGCCTTGCAATCGGCGCAGGACTGGAGGATCTTGGAAAGGGACTTCGCTCTCAGGTTGGTACCATGTATGGAACACTGGCTAAAGGACCCCGCTATCTGGAGATGGCAGAAGGCTATGTAACAGGAATCGCATTGGATGACAATGGTGAAATCATCGGATACAAGTTCGCGAATCTCGGCAAGTTTACAGATTTCATCAAGGCAGGTGATGAGCCGAACGTAGCATGGGAGAAGGCTCAGGGACAGTACGGACGTGTTGCTGACGCTGCTAAGATCATTGACCCGCGTAAAGAATAGTCTGACGATTACCAGGGGTTTCTAAAATAAATCAGGAGGATAATGAGATGGCTTTATTTGAATCATATGAGAGAAGAATTGATAAAATCAATGAAGTTTTGAACAGCTATGGCATTGCTTCTATCGAAGAGGCAGAGAAGATCACGAAGGATGCCGGGCTTGATGTTTACAACCAGGTAAAGGGGATTCAGCCGATCTGTTTTGAAAATGCATGTTGGGCATACACGGTAGGTGCCGCAATTGCGATCAAGAAGGGCTGCAAGACCGCGGCTGACGCGGCAGCGGCAATCGGCGAAGGCCTGCAGGCTTTCTGTATTCCGGGATCCGTTGCGGATCAGCGTAAAGTAGGTCTTGGACACGGTAATCTGGGCAAGATGCTTCTGGAAGACGATACGGATTGCTTTGCTTTCCTGGCAGGCCACGAGTCCTTCGCGGCAGCGGAAGGTGCGATCGGCATCGCTGAGAAAGCGAACAAAGTGCGTAAAAAACCACTGCGTGTTATCCTGAACGGACTTGGAAAGGATGCTGCAAAGATCATTTCCAGAATCAATGGATTTACATATGTACAGACAGAATATGACTATTTCACAGGCGAACTGAAGGAAGTACAGAGAATCGCTTACTCTGACGGACTTCGTTCCAAGGTAAACTGCTATGGTGCAAATGACGTTCGTGAAGGCGTTGCGATCATGCACAAGGAAGGCGTAGACGTTTCCATTACCGGTAACTCTACCAACCCGACACGTTTCCAGCATCCGGTGGCAGGTACCTATAAGAAGGAATGTGTAGAGCAGGGCAAAAAGTACTTCTCCGTAGCATCCGGCGGCGGCACAGGACGTACACTGCACCCGGATAACATGGCTGCAGGTCCAGCTTCCTATGGTATGACGGATACATTGGGACGTATGCACTCTGACGCGCAGTTCGCAGGTTCCTCTTCCGTACCGGCTCACGTTGAGATGATGGGTCTGATCGGCGCAGGAAATAACCCGATGGTCGGCATGACCGTTGCAGTTGCGGTTTCCGTAGAGGAAGCGGCTAAGGCTGGCAAGTTCTAAGGAATAGCGTATTTACAGCGATTGTTCAAGGTTAAGGATTGTGTAAAATGCTGTCAGATGACACAGGTAATACACAAGTAATACACAGCGGTAATACACAAATTTGAACGTTAAAAGGGCTATACTGAAATCATGATGGATGGT